>NZ_JBXKIW010000025.1:0-21275 GCF_056995035.1 Romboutsia sp.
TAGTGATGCTTAACGGCACCGTGGGTTCGAATCCCACCCTCTCCGCCAAATGCCCAGATAGCTCAGTCGGTAGAGCAAGGGACTGAAAATCCCTGTGTCGATGGTTCGATTCCATTTCTGGGCACCAGTTGAAAAGACATCTAATTAAAATTAGATGTCTTTTTTTGTGTGAAAAATGTCTGTTAGTTATTAAATTATATATTTATAAAATATAAAACTTTTTATAAGATATAGATCGTCTATATATATGTAAGATGAAAAGGAGGACTTAGAAAGATATGAAATTATTGAGCTCAAGTAAAAAAATAAAAGAAAAAATATTTAAAGACTATATAGTTGAAAATAAAAATTCATTTTATAGAATTGCGTATAACTATGTAAAAAATCAAGATGATGCACTAGATATAGTCCAAGAATCTATATTAAAAGGATTATCTAAAATTGATAAACTAGATAACGTAGATTCTATAAAGCCTTGGTTTTATAGAATATTGATAAATACATCGATAGACTATATAAGAAAAAATAAAAAATATATACAAATACAAGATGAATTATCAATGTCTGGTTTTATGGAAGATAATATTGACACAGATATAGATATACAAAATGCATTAGATAGTTTACCAAATGATTATAAAACTGTAATTATATTGAGGTATTTTGAAGATATGAAGATAGCTGATATAGCAAATGTATTAGATGAAAATATAAATACAATGAAAACAAGACTTTATAAAGCTTTAAAATTATTAAAAATTAAAATAGAAGAAGAAGGAGTGTATTAATATGAATGATAAAGAAAAATTACAAAGACTAAAAGAAAATTATGCTAATATTGAAATACCAGATAAATTAGATGATATAGTTAACCAAGCTATAAATAACAAAAAAAGTGCAAACAAAAGAAATGTAATAAAAAACTTAGGAATAGTGGCTGCATCATTAGTTGTATTTATAAGTTCAGTTAATATAAGTCCTGTATTTGCAAATACATTAGAAGATATACCTGTAATAGGTAGTATAGTAAAAGTAGTTAATTTTTCAAATTATAATTTAAATAAAAATGGTTTTGATATTTCTGTAAAAGTTCCTAAAGTAGAAGGATTAAAAAATAAAAAATTAGAAAATGAATTAAATGAAGAACTACAAAAAGAAGGTAAGTCTTTATATAATGATTATGTAAATGAAGTAAAAGAATTACAAGAAGATAATATACAAGGACGTAAAATTGGTGAATCATGGTATGAAGTTAAAACAGATAATGACGATATATTATCATTAGTTATATTTAATTATCAAGCACAAGGTTCATCTAATACAACTAGAAAATTCTATAATATAGACAAAAAAAATGAAACAGCGATAACACTTAAAGGTATGTATAAGGATAAAGACTATATAAGTATAATAAGTGAAAATATAAAATCTCAAATGAGAGAGCAACTGAAAAAGGATTCTGATAAGCAGTATTGGATAGATAGTGAAATGCCTGAAATGGATTTCAAATCTATAAAAGAAGATCAAGGGTTTTATATAAATAAAAATAATGAATTGGTTATATGTTTTGATAAATATGAAGTTGCACCAGGTTGTATGGGATTAGTGGAATTTACTATACCAAATGATGTTTTAAGCCAAACAAATCCAAGTACTTCAATTGTTGGAGTTGATAATATTAGTGGTTCAATAACAAAAATAGATAAAATAAACAACAATTATTTTATTTTAATAAAAGATGATAATAAAGAAACAAATGCATTTTACACAACTAATAAACAAGATTCTTATAAAGATATAAAGAATATTAAGGTTGGACAAAAAGTTGATATTAAATATGCACTAGGTACTCCAGTGAAATATAACAGTAAAATTAGTGCTATGCCTTTAAACTCATTAAAAATAGTGAAAAAATAAGATAAAAACGAAAAAACACCTATCAAAGATAGGTGTTTTTATTTGGGCTAGCGTAATACTTATGTGCGATACATAAGTTCCCACTAACATCATTATAATATAGATTGAAGATATGTAAAGAAAAAATTATATTATTTATAAAAAGGAAAAAGCATCTATCAAAGATAGATGCTTTTTCTGGGCTAGCGTAATACTTATGCGCGATGCATAAGTTCCCACTAACATCATTATAATATAGATTGAGGATAATGTAAAGAAAAAATTATATTATTTATAAAAAGGAAAAAGCACCTATCAAAAGATAGATGCTTTTTCTGGGCTAGCGTAATGCTTATGCGCGATGCATAAGCTCCCACTAACATCATTATAATATATATTAAAATTAATGTAAAGAAAAAATTATATTATTTATAAAAATATCTATAAATTAATTGTTAAAAGAAATATATTCCAATAAATGTGATTTAAATCATATTTATTTAATGTAATAAATAGTACTATTATTATATAAAGAAACAATAAAGAAATAAAATAAAGCAAAATGCAAATAATAAAACTAAAATATAATCAACAGAAGGGAGAGTCTATTCAAATTTACATTGAATAGCAACAATTAAAATGGAAAACATGGTTAAAGTAGTAAGCGCAGAGGAATTCAGCACAAATATAGAAAATGGAAGTGGTATAGCCGTAGTAGACTTTTATGCAACATGGTGTGGTCCTTGTAAAATGTTAGCACCAGTGTTCCAAGAAGCATGTGATGAAATGGGATCAAAAGCTAATTTTGTAAAGGTAGATATAGATCAAACTATGGAGTTAGCTAGAAAATATAGTGTAAGTACAGTTCCTACAGTTATGATATTTAAAGATGGAAAACCTGTAGAGACAATGGTTGGATTTATGCCAAAGGAAAGTTTAATATCAAAGATTAACGGACACTTATAATATAAAGAGGTTATAAATCCATAGTATATAAAAATACAAACTTATGAATTTAAAATTAAATTTTAATAATAAAAGTTATAGAACTTAGGTTTAGTTAAAATAAACCTTTTTCTATAACTTTTTTATTTGTATATATAATTTTAGATATTATATAACCAATCATCGCAAAATAATTTGAATATTTTAACTTAAAGTACTTACTGTAACAATATAATTTATAAAACATAAAATAAATCAAAGGGTAGAAATAAAAATAAATATATGCTAATAAAGGAGGTTTTATATAGATGTCAAAAAAAGTTGAAAAAACAGTAAAAAAAGTAACAGAGCCGGTAGAAAAAGTAGGAAAAGAAGTTGTAAATGGAGTAGGTTCTGTGGCAAAGGAGGCTATTGAAGGAACTATAAATGTGGGAAAAGAAGCTATAAAAACTGGATATAATGTAGGAAAAGAAACTGTAAATACAGGAAAAGCAGTAGGAAAGGCTGTTAAAGATACAATAAAAAAGAAATAGTATTTTAATATGGAAAAGAGGTATACTTACTAAACGGTATACCTCTCTTTCTTATTAAAATATATAAATAAAAGTATATCATAATGTTATAAGCAAATAATAAAACAGTGTAATACATAATATAAATAAAAAGGTGATTATAAATGGAAAAATTTTATTTAATGCCACATCCCCCTATTATGATAGAAGAAGTAGGTAAGGGTCAAGAAAAAAATATTCAAAAAACAATTAATTCATGTAAACAAATAAGTGAGGAAATAAGCTCTATGAACGTAGATACTATTGTAATTATATCACCTCATGGCACTGTGTTTAGAGATGGAATAGGAGTAGTTGTTAGTGATAAGTTAAAAGGTGATTTATCTAAATTTGGAGCAAGTGAAGTTTTCATGGAATTTGATATAAATAATAAATTAACTAGTGAAATAATAGAAAATGCAACAAATAAGGGAATAGCAATAGCTCCTTTAGATAAATACACATGCGCAAATTATGGAGCTAACTTAGAATTAGATCATGGAGCATTAGTACCACTATACTATATAGTAAAACAAAAAAATTATAAACTAGTTCATATAACATATGGAATGTTATCAAAATTAGAACTTTATAATTTTGGAATGGCAATAAGCGAAAGTATAAAAAAATCAAATGAAAAAGCAGTTTTAATAGCATCAGGAGATTTATCTCACAGATTAAATGAAAATGGACCTTATCCATATAGCCCTTATGGTGAAGAATTTGATAATAAATTCTTAGAAATATTACAAAGTGGAGATATGGAAAAACTATTAAATATGAATCAAAAGCTTACTAAAGAAGCTGGAGAATGTGGTTTAAGATCTACATATATATTAGCAGGTGCTATGGATGGATTAGATGTTAAAGGGCAATTACTAAGCTATGAGAACACTTTTGGAGTAGGATATGGAGTTGTAAAATTCAATACAAAAGAAAGTGAGACTAAACTATCAGAAATTTTAAAACAAAAACAAAAAAACTTGGCTACAGAAAAGTTAAAAAGTGGAGATAAATATACTCAATTAGCAAGAAAAAGTCTTTACTATTACTATGACAAAGGTCATTATTTAAATGAAACTAAAGGTTTATCATCTGAAATGTTAAATGAAAGAAGAGGAGTTTTTGTTTCTTTAAAAAAAGAAGGAGAATTAAAAGGATGTATTGGGACAATCGGAGCAGTAACTGATAATGTAGCACAGGAGATAATAAGAAATGCAGTAAGTGCAGCAACATCAGACCCCAGATTTTCTAGCGTAAAGAAAGAGGAATTAGGAGATTTAGATATATCTGTAGATGTATTATTTGAACCAGAACCATGTACGATAAATGATTTAAATGTATATGAATATGGAGTAATAGTAAGTACGATAAGTAAAAGAGGGTTATTACTTCCAAATTTAGAAGGTATAGATAGTGTAGAATCACAAGTACAAATAGCATTACAAAAAGCAGGAATCACTCAAGAAGAAGAATATTTAATAGAAAGATTTAAAGTTGAAAGACATAAGGAGAACAATTTAGATGATTAAAGAAGCTTCTCATTATGAAAAAATAGATAAAGACAATGTATGGTGCAAATTATGCCCACACAACTGCAAAATACCCTGTGACAAAAGTGGAATTTGTATATCAAGAAAGGCCATAAGAGATGAAAATGAAGATACAATTTTGATAAATAGTAATTATGAAGCTATTACGTCTATTGCAATAGACCCGATAGAAAAAAAGCCACTTTATCATTTTTATCCAGGAACTAACATACTTTCAGCAGGAACCTTTGGGTGTAATTTTAAGTGTTCATTTTGTCAAAATTATAGTATATCTCAACAAGAAGTTGAGTATAAAAAGGTAATTAGCGAAGAGCTTGTTGAAGTTATATTAAGTACACCTAATAATATAGGTATTGCATTTACGTATAATGAACCATTTATATGGTATGAATATGTATTAGAAACTGCAAAACTTTTAAAAGAAAAATCTAATGAAAAGAAAGTTGTGCTAGTAACTAATGGATATGTAAGTAAAGAGCCATTAGAAAAATTACTACCATATATAGACGCAATGAATATAGACTTAAAAGGAAATGATAATTATTATAAAGATTTATGTAAAGGTAGTTTAAATCCAGTACTACAAACTATTGAAACCGCTTATAAAAAAGGATGCCATATAGAAGTAACAACTTTATTGGTAACTGATGAAAATACAGATGAAAAAAGCTTAATAGATATAAGAGATTTTTTAAGCAATTTAAATCCTAATATACCTCTTCACATAAGTAGATATTTTCCTATGTATAAACAAATTTCACAAGCTACTAGCTTAGAAGTTATGAAAAAAGCTTATGATATATTAAAGGAAAAATTGAATAATGTTTATGTAGGAAATGTTAGTGAAAAAGAGAAAAAATATATAATATCATAGTAATACCCCTTAGAGAGCGAAATGTTCCCTAGGGGGTATAGTAATACTAACTGCTACTTATCAAGTACATCAGCTAAAGTATATTGATGAAAAACATTCATAAATGAATTTAAGGCAATACCGATAATACCCTTAAGTTTGCAAGAAGAACTTATATTACAAGTGTTACCATCCTTTGAAAAACACTCAACAATATTTAAATTATCTTCAGTAATCTTAAGTAATTCTCCTAAATTTATATCAGCAGGGTTCATACCTAAGCGTAGGCCGCCATTTCTACCTTTACTAGAATCAATATATCCTTCTGTAGCTAATTTATAAACAATCTTTTTTATATGATGATTAGATAATCCTAAAGTATCAGAAATGGAATCAACAGTAAACGTCGTATCTAGATTATTGCCTAAAAGAATCAAAATTCTAAAAGCATAATCACTAAACTTTGATAATGTCATAATAACCTCCATGAATATATAATATTTATATTATATCTCAAATTATAATAAAATAACAAAATAAAATAGGATATAAAAATGAATTAAAATTAAGTTGACATTAATATAGCAAAAGTACTATTCTTTAGGTAAGAAAATAAAATATATTAAGTTCTCCGATTCTATGTACCTAAGGCGAAGCTATGGTTATTAGAACGGTAGGGTATAAAGAGAAATGTTTGTGCCTCCATGTTGGAAAGGAGAAAGTTATCAATTGGTAGCCTTTCCTAGAACTCATGAAATTGCAAGTCTATTGTAAAAGTGATTAGGAAATATATTGCTTTTATAATGGGCTTTTTTAATATACTAACTATATTCTAGAAAAGGTACTGGTTTAAAATGATTAAGCCTTAATATCATTAAGAAATAATATAATTAGGGGGAATTGCAATATGTATGGATATAATGGAAAAATACTTAGAGTAAATTTAAGTAATAAAAGTATTAATGTAGAACCTTTAAATCTAGAAGTAGCTCAAAAATTTATAGGATGTAGAGGATTAGGTGTAAAAACATTTATAGACGAAGTAGATCCAATGGTGGATCCATTAAGCATGGATAATAAATTTATAATAGCAACAGGGCCACTAACAGCAGCACCAATGCCTACAAGTGGTAGGTATATGGTGGTTACAAAATCTCCACTAACAGGAACAATAGCTATATCAAACTCAGGCGGTCAATGGGGAACTAAATTAAAAAATGCTGGATACGATATGGTAATAATAGAAGGAAAATCAGATAAGCCAGTTTATTTATATATAGAAGATGATAAAGTTGAAATAAAAGATGCAAGTGAGTATTGGGGAATGCTATCTCTTGAAGTAACTAATAAACTAAGTGAAGCTCATAATAAAGCTAAAGTACTTTGTATAGGGCCTGCAGGAGAACAATTATCACCAATAGCAGCTATTATGAATGATGTTGATAGAGCAGCAGGAAGAGGTGGAGTAGGAGCTGTACTAGGTTCTAAAAATGTAAAAGCAATAGTAGTAAATGGAAGTGGTAAAGTAAATGTAGCAAATCCAGAACTAGCTAAGGAAGTTAATGCTCAAAAAGTTAATATATTAAGAAATGATCCAGTTGCAGGGAATGGATTACCTACTTATGGAACTGCGGTTTTAGTTAATATAATAAATGAAAATGGAGTACATCCAGTTAAAAACTTCCAAGAATCATACACAGACAAAGCAGATTTAATAAGTGGTGAAGCTTTAACTGAAAATTCACTAGTAAGAAAGCATGCTTGTTATAGATGCCCAATAGCTTGTGGTAGAGTTGTTAAATTAAAGAGTGGAGAAGAAGTAGGAGGACCAGAGTACGAAACACTATGGTCATTTGGTTCAGATTGTGATGTATATGATTTAGATGCAATAAATGAAGCTAATATGCTTTGTAATGAATACGGACTTGATACAATATCAGCAGGAGCTACAATTGCAACAGCTATGGAATTATACCAAAGAGGATATATTAAAGATGAAGAAATTAAAGCTGATGGATTATCTCTAAATTGGGGAGATGCTCATGCTATGGTTGAGTGGACTAAAAAGATGGGTAAAAGAGAAGGGTTTGGAACATATCTTGCTGAAGGCTCATATAGATTATGTGAAAGATATAATGCAACAGAATATTCTATGACAGTTAAAAAACAAGAATTACCAGCATATGATCCAAGGGGAATACAAGGTCATGGTATAACTTATGCAGTAAATAATAGAGGAGGATGTCATATAAAAGGATATATGATAAATCCAGAAATATTAGGAGTTCCAGAAAAATTAGATAAATTAGCATTAGAAGGCAAACCTGCTTATGCTAAAGTATTCCATGATTTAACAGCAGTAATAGATTCTATGGGACTGTGCATATTCACAACATTTGGACTTGGACTTAATGATTATGTAGATATGTATAATGCAGTTTGTGGTGAGATATATACACCAGAAACACTACTTCAGGCAGGAGATAGAATATGGACATTAGAAAAAATATTTAATTTAAGAGCAGGAATAGATAGCTCTCAAGATACACTGCCAAAGAGATTATTAAAAGACCCTATTGTAAATGGACCAACTAAAGGTCATGTTCATAAATTAGATATATTACTTCCACAGTACTATGAGGTTAGAGGTTGGAATGAAGATGGAATACCTCGTGAGGAAACATTAAGAACATTAGGGCTTGAAGAATATATAGGAACAATATCATCTACTTGCTAGAATATAATTAAGATATAAGACAGTCGCCTAATATAAAAGAATTTGATAAAATTTATATTAGGCGACTTATTTTGATTTGCTATATAGAATATGATAAGGGGGGGAAGTATGAAAATTGAAGTAAGGTTATTTGCAACCCTTAGGCAAGGAAGAGAAAAAAAACAAATACTAGACTTGCCGCAAGATACAATTATATTAGAAATACTTCAAATGATAAACATAGAACCTGAGGAAGTTGCGATATTACTTCTCAATGGAATGGATGGAAGTTTTGATAGAAAACTTAAAGATGAAGATGTATTATCAATATTTCCACCTGTGGGAGGTGGCTGATGATGGAAAATAGATATAAAAGAAATATAGGAGCATTAACTATAGCAGAGCATGAAAAATTAAAACACTTTAAAGTATGTGTAGTAGGATGTGGTGGTCTTGGTGGATATACAATAGAGATGCTAGGTAGAATTGGTGTTGGATATATAACTGCAATTGATGGTGATGTATTTGATGAAAGTAATTTAAATAGGCAAATACTTTGCGAAGAAAATAATATAGGTACGAGTAAAGCTAAAAAAGCTAAAATTAGAATGGAAAAAGTAAACTCGAATATATCTATAAATTTTATATATGATTTTTTAGATAAAAAAAATACAAAAAATATGTTAAAGAATCATGACATTGTAATAGATGCACTGGACAATATAAAAACAAGATTTTTACTTCAAGAAAGTTGTGAAGAATTAGAAATACCTCTTATACACGGTGCAATAGAGGGATGGTACGGTCAAGTATGTACTATTTTTCCAGGCGATAAAACCTTAAATAATATTTATAAAAATAAAGAAAAAGAATTAGACAATAAGTTAGGTAATCCGTCTTTTACACCTGCGAATATAGCTTCTATTCAAGTTAGTGAAGCTATAAAAGTATTATTAAATAAGGGAGAAATACTTAGAAAAAAATTGCTTATAATAGATTTGCTTTATAACGAACATAATATTATTGAAATAAAAAAAAGAAAATAGAGATAATAGTAACATATATATAATTACTGATAAAAAAAGAAAAAAAGATTTTAGAATTAAAATCAAAAGGAAAAACAGTAATAATAGTTACACATGATTTTATATAAGCTAAAAAATTAAGTAATTATATAGTCTTTATGGAAAATTTAAACTATAATAAATTAATAAGTTGTAACAAAATGGACTCTATGATTAGAGTTCATTTTGTTACAACTTATTAATTTTAATTATTTGTGTATTTATAATAATATTAATATTTTGGAAATATCTTATATACATCAAAGCGGTCTTTAAATCCAAATACTGTAGATAGAGTATATATTTTATCCTCATTATAATTAGACCTAAATTCATATCTTAAGAAAGGTAAGTCTGACATAGATTTACATAAAGTAGGGACACTCCAAGTTTCGCCTAAATCACTAGATTTACAAGTATATAAATCATGGTACTCTACCCATTGAGCATAAATAGTAGAGTTAAATTCAATTAAATGAGGAAACAAGCACATAACACCACTTCTTATAAATGTTGATTTATAAATATTAAATTTACCATCTTTTAAATAACCATTTATATATCTACAATAGTATCGATCGTTATTATTCTCAGAAAAAACTATATGATAAGAATCGTCAGTATGTCTTATAACAGATAAATAGATTTTAGATTTTTTTGTGTTTGTTATTTGTATGGGAATTGACCATTCACAACAGTTTAAATTAAAAGTAGATATAAATAGTTCTTCAACTCCATTTATAAACTTAAAATAAAATATACTAGGAGTATTATTATCCCAAGTAACTATGAAATTACTCATTATATTGTAATTTATAAAATCAATTTGTTTTTTTACATATACATCATTTTTTTTATATATATGAATTAACCTTGCTAAATAAAAAATACTTTTATTTAGTGAATAATATATAAGATGATTACCTTCAGATGTATTTTTCATGTAAGGAAATTTTATGAAAAAATCGTTATAATCATATTTTATAATTGTAGTTTTATCAATTATATCATCTTTTATATTAACATTGAGAAGCTTACCTTTTTTATCATTTATTACACCATATATGCTATCATCATTATTTATATCTAGCCAAATATCTACAAAACAATAATTTCCATCTATTATTTTATGAGAAGATAATTTATTAAAATTGCTATCTATACTATCATATATAATGTTTTTATCTAAGTTAAATATAGTTAAATTTTTATTTGATTTTTGGATTAATATTTCTGTTTTGTTTATAAACGCCATAAAATCCTCCCCTAAAAATACTTATACTAATATTTATATTTAAAATACTCTATTTTATACGTATATTATAAATGAAAGTAAAAAAATGTATGGCTAACCCAGTAACATATATACCTCTATTTCATATATTTTAATGAGAAGAGAATATAATCTTTTCTAAAAGACTATACAGGAGGGCAAATTTAATATGAATGAAGAAAATAGAAATAATGAAAAAAGACAACATGATTGTTGTGGATGCAATGAAGAAAGACTAGAAGCAGTACCAAATCAATGTAAGGAAAAGTGTTGTCATCCAAAAGAAGTAAGATGTGGAGACATACACTGTGCAAGATGTATACCTATAATAGCAGAAAGAGTATTTGATTGTGTATGCCTTGAATCAGGGGGAATGAAATATATAAAAGATCTAGAGTTTGAGATAACATCAAATGGTAAATATGAAGATGGAGATGAAATATGTATTGATAAAATAGCTGTAAGCTATGGTTTTATAGGGTTACGTAATAATAGATGCGAGTGCGGACCAGCAGCGCCATTAGAAGTAATCGTAGATAATAGTCCTGACAATCCAATAGAATTTACGCCACCAGAATGTTCACCATCAGCAAGATGTTGGTTCGACGGAGGAAAGAAAACTTTATATAACACTTATAGCGCATCTCTTATAGCAACAAATCTTGATTGCTGTGAAAAAGGAAAAAAATCAAAAATTGCTGAGGAAGAATTATCATTTTATGTATGCGATTTAGTTATTTATGTATATGGAAAAATAGGCTGTGAACCATTTACAGCTAAGACTGACAGATTCAGTGGTAAACTAGCTGATTTTGGGGGAAATGGATTTAAAGATATAGATTTCCTTGGAACAGTATGCTTCCCTTCAGGAAAAACATGTGTAAATATGGAACTGAAATTTGATGGTTGTATATCAGTAGATTGTGTAACACCAAAGTGCAAATACCATGAATGTGATAAAAATTGTGGCGATGATAGTTATAGTGATCGTGATAAAGAGAAAAAATTTGAGGCATCAGTATTAGCTTCTCTTTTAGTAACTCAACAAGTTTATGTAACAGTAAGAGAAGAGTTAGCAGTGTATACAACACCTGGTAAAATAGCCTGTAAAAATGGAAATATATCATCAAGTTGTGATTCCGAGTGTGATTGCTAGTAGATGGATTTAATAATCAAGAATGTATAAAGGCCTATTACTTAAATAGGCCTTTTGTATTACTAAAAAGTAATAAATACTATCATCTATACATACATATAAATGATAGTATTTATTAAGAAAAAATTGATTGTGGAGGGGTGAATATAATTGGAAAAAAATTATGATACTAAATCAATAGCAGAAGTATTTATGATAATAAAAGAATTAGTATATAGTAGGCCATATGAAGAAAAATTTTCTGTATACGTAGAAATTATAACTACAGATGGTTTAAGTAATAAAATAAAAATAACTAATGACAAACAAAATCAAATTAAAATAAATAGCAACATTATAATATACAATAAAACAGCAATATCTTTGCATGATATAGTCAAGATAAAAATACTAACGAATAGCATACAAGATAATACATTTAAAAATATATTTATTAAAGAATTAAAAAATATAACTATATCTAATTATAAAAATGTATACAATCCAAGTTCAAGCTATCAAAAAAGATACAACAATAGATTTAAAAATAAAGACATTCAAAGTTATATAGAAGATAACTGTAAAGAAATAAAAAGTATAAATCATGATGGAATTAAATTCGATAATTATGCAAAAAAAATTATCAATGTAGATGTTGAAGATGTTTTAAATAATAAAACATCCTTAGATATAAAGAAAAAAAATGTTTTAGATAATGTTGATATAAAGTTAGAGCAATGCGATGTAATAAATTCCATTGAAAAAAGTACAGTAAACGTGATAAAAGGACTTGATATTGAAGAAAAATTAGTTTTAACAAATAACTCAAAAGAAGTTGAGGTAGCAAAACCAGTAAAAACAAAAGAAGTTGAGGTAATAACTAATTTAGATACAAAAGAGTACAATGTAGTTATAGACCAATGTCCTACAACTGCAATAAAGGAAATAACAGAAAATAAATCAAAAGCAGTTATAGATGTGACACCAAATTACTTAGAAGGGGTTATAGGAAATATAGATAAAGAAAAACAAATAATTAAACCTAAAACTATTGATATATTAGGACTAGAACCAATAAATAAATATGTTGACAAAAATGAAGTGAATGGAAAACCCCTTCAACTAGATCCAACTGGCGAACGTTACATAGGTGTTGTATTAGATGATGGAACATTTGAACCTCTAAAAATAGAATTAAAAACAGTAACAGTATTACAAGATGGAACTATAAACTTACTAGGTAATATTAATAAAGATTCTCAAATTAAACAAGTTGTAGAAAGTATAGATGAGTTAAAAGATGATTTATTAAAGTCGTTAAATATTGAGTACGCGCAAAATGTAGCTGAATATAAAGAAGAAAATTTAAAACAAATAAAAGGCATTATAAATACTTCATCAGATATAGTAAATAGTATAACTAATAAAAATGATACTGCACATGTTGTGACAAAAGATGAAACAGAATTAATGAAGAATATACAAAAAATACACTATAATTCAATACAAAAAGTAGATGATATAAAAACAGTATCAGTTATGAAGTCAGCAAGGCTTGTAAGTACTAAAAACAGCGTTATAGAAGATGTTAAATTAAAGAAAGAAGACATAACGGTGGTTAAAAATATAGAGACTATTGATGAAAAAGTACCAAGTATAGCTAAAGAAAACATCAATGGTAATGTAGAGACAGTTGGTGATGGAATTATGGTAGTAAATAATGATAATCTAGATATAACTATTTACTGCACATCTAAGATAAATTCTGTAAATTAGTAAAAAATAAAATAGCTATATAAATTTATATATAGCTATTTGTTTTACAGAGAATGTGCATAGATTTGTGTAAATATAATTTTTGAGTACATAATATTACTAAGAATAATTAATTCTAGTAATATTTTTTTATATGAATATTATTATCAATTTATGAATTTAACATACTGAAAATGATGAAGGTAAATTTGTTTTTACACAAATTGATATGCTCAAGTTAAGTCGCATCTTTAAAATTTGTACTAAGTTTCCTTAGGAGTCTAAGAAATTCCTTTTTTTCATCTTCAGTAAAATTACTATACGCAGTTTCTTTTACTTGAGATGAAATATAATTAAATTTATCTTCGATATCCATTGCCTTTTGGGTTAGATTTATATAAGTAATACGCTTGTCATAACTACATTTTTCTTTATCTACATAACCTAAATCTATGAGTCTGTTGACTAAAGCGGTTACAGTAGACTTGTCTTTACCAATTTTACTTGCCATTTCTTTCATAGTAAGCTTTTTATTACTTTCAAAAAGTGCTGTAAGTACATTACCATGAGTAGGAATTAAATCATTTAAGTTATTTTGTTTAAGTTTATTTTCTATAAATTTTATCATATTAACTTTCGTTCTGCTAACGAAATATATAATGTATTTATCATTCATTAAAAAATCTCCAATCTAATTAGAAATTAAGTTATATAGTAAGTTAAAAATTGAATCATTATATATAATAGCACATTTATAATGAAATATGTAAATCTTATAGTGAAGATATTGTACCAAAAAGGTTTGATACAAAACTATTATTAACTAAAATTAGCTTGATGTTAAACTAATTTTAGTTAATTACTAGATAAATTTTTATATTTAATAAGATTAGTTTATGTAAAATTTAGTATAAAAATAAGAATAAAATGTATCTAATGACAAATATAACTAGATATAAAATAAAATAAATGTGAAACTTATAATAAACGGTTTCTTATTGGAAATATAATTGATAATATTATAAAAAACTACAAAATATTTACATGTTTGGTGTTATAATATACATGAAGGAGGGGAAAATATGAAAAAAATACTGTATATAGATCTAGAAAATAAGAAGATAAGAATAACACATCAGTACGATGAACATAAAATAAATTTAAAAGGTGATAATTTAGTATTTGAAGCGCCACCTTTAGCTGGATATGGAGTTGTAGGGTTAAATAGATTAAATGTGTATGATAAAACCTCATCATCACAAAGTGGAAGTCATTTTACACATTTTATGAAATGTAATGGTTATGATTATTTAGTAATTGAAGGGCAAAGTGATTGTCCGGTATATGTATATATAGATAAAGAAAATATAAGTATAAATGAAGCTACTGATATATATAGTGACGATTATCAAACTATACAAATATCGCTTAAAAAAGAATTAGAAAATGATAAAATCGAAATAGCTGCAGTGGGGATGGCAGGAATTAAGAAGATTGATTTCGCAAAAATTATGTTTAGGAATAATAAGTCGTGTGGAAAAGAGGGTCTTGGAAAATTAATGGCTACTAAAAATCTAAAGGCCATTGTATTAAATAAACAAGAAAATTTAATGCCATATGATAATGATAAATTTAAAAAATATAACCAAGTAATTGGACAAAGGATAATTAATGATAACAAAGTAAATTGGTATGATGAAAACAATAGTTGTTATGGATGCTGTCTAAATTGTAAAAATACTGCAATAGATAAAATAAAAAGTTACGGATTTGATTTAAAACAAGCTAAAAATATAAACGAACTATCTAATTTTTATGGAATGGATAGTATAACATTAGCACAAGGAATAGAGAAATATAAAAAGAAATTTGATACAGAAATTATAGATTTAGATAGTTTTGTAGAAAATATAATAAATAATTATGATTATTATAGACCATTATTTATAAATGAAGATAAAAAAATAAAAGATAAAAAAGAAAAAGATAGTGGAGAAAGATTAGGATTTTGTAAAATATTATTACAAAAAAATATACTAAGTGAAAAAGAAAAAAAATCTCTAGTAAAATGTATACTAGGTTTAAGTATAGCAATTTAAAAAAATATAGTTGAAGTAGGATAATATATAAATCATATTAAGTGTTCTTTATAAAAAAGGACACTTAATATGATTTACTTATTAAAGCAGATACTTTAGAAAATGATTTCATAAAATATTTATTAAAAACAATAAATAATCACTTTTTTTAGAAAAGGTAAATAAATCAAAAAAGTCGTCCAATATAGTTTAATATTGGCCGACTTTTAAATATGAATTTAAAAGAATATAGACAATAAAATCTACACTCATTATTTAATATATTCAATTCCGTTTATAAATAGAGAATAAGGTTTATTATCTTTTAATATCATATCAAATGATGTAGTTTCACTTTTACCTAAAGATATCTCTCCTTGAGCATAAACGGAACTTCCATTTTTATGCATTGTTTTAGTAGTTATTGTATATTCAGACGTTAAGTGTAGAGTATCTTTTATTTTACTTTCTATTATTTTAGAACAAGATGAAAACTCAGCTTCAGATACCAAAGTACTTGAAGCACGAAGTTCAAATGTTACAGGTTTTCCATTTGACCCATATTTACCCTTTAATAGACTGTTATCAATAAAAGAAAGTAAAGTAAAGAACATTACTAAGCCTAAAATTATTAAAAAGATTTTATTCTTTTTAACAACTTTAATACCTTTTTCTTTCTTCTTCTTATATTTAGGATAAGGAATAACCTTAGAGAAATTACTAGAGTTGGTATTATTAATCTTATACTTTGAATTTTGACTTTTTTCATCTGATTGTCTTTGTCTAAATGGAATCATTTTGTTAACGGTAGTTTTCACGGGCTTCCTCCTTCAACTTATACAACATTCCTATACAAGATAATAGTACTACTATTAGCACTAATATACAATAAAATGAAAAAATGATAATCTTACAAAAATAAGTTAATTTTTTCAATTTACAACAATTATATTCAAAGTTTAATTATTATTATATATATATGTTCTGAAAAAGAATCTACATTAGCTAAATCAATCAAACTACAATAAAATAAATAATTTAAAAAGTAACGATATAGTGAAAGTGTAAAAGCTTAATTAGAACATATATATAAGATATGTTCTAATTAAGCTTTAGTTAGGGGGAGATTTAATATTTATAAGTATAAATCTCTTTCACCATTTTCCAATGAAACTATATTATTACATACAATTTGTTTTATATCATCTCTTTGTATTTTACTTATTTCTTTATTAATCAGAATATCTCCCATTGATTGTAGCTCTTCATCACCATAATCAATTAAAAATTCTTTTAGTGTAGTAAGGGCATTTGGAGTACATACATTGTGTATTTCACCACTTTTAGCTAGACTCATAAATCTATCACCAGTTCTTCCCATTCTATAGCAAGCTGTACAATAACTAGGAATGTATCCATCACTAATAAGCTCTTTTAAAACTTGGATAGGTGTTCTATGATCTTCTAATTTAAATTGATCAACACTTTTTCCATCTTCTTCTTCCTTATATCCACCAACACCAGTTATAGAACCAGCACTAACTTGTGATACACCATATTTTAAAAGTTCATTTCTCATCTCTGCAGATTCACGAGTAGACATTATTATGCCTGTATAAGGAACTGCTAAACGAGTTATAGCAACTATTTTTTTAAACATATCATCATCAATTAAGTGAGGGAAATCTTCTAATTTCATTCCTTCAGCTTTTTTTAGTCTAGGGAATGAAATAGTATGGAACCCTACACCAAATTTTTCTTCAAGGTGAGCATTATGCATCATAAGCCCTAGTACCTCAAACTTAGGGTTGGATAGTCCAAATAAAACTCCAGCACCAACATCATCAATTCCAGCTTCCATAGCTCTATCAAAAGCTGTTAAATGATAGTAGTAATCATTTTTTATAGATTTTCCGTGCATTTTAATAAATGTTGGTTTGTGATAAGTTTCTTGGAATAGTATATAAGTACCAATACCTTTTTCCTTTACTTTTCTATAGTTTTCAACTGTAGTGGCTGCTATATTAACATTAACTCTTCTTATATTTCCATTGTCGTTAGAAGTAGAGTAAATAGTATCAAGAGATTCTAATACATATTCAATAGGGCAGTTTTTAGGGTCTTCACCAACTTCAAGTGCCAGTCTTTTGTGACCCATTTTTTCAAGGATTTTAACTTCTTCTCTAATTTCATTTTGAGATAGTTTTTTTCTCTCAAATTTATTACATCTTTGATATCCACAGTAAACGCAGTCATTTACACAATAGTTAGATATATATAAAGGTGCAAATAAAACAACTCTATTACCGTATATTTCATTCTTTATTTCACCAGCTATTTTAAATAGTTTATCTAATTGGTCTTTATCATTAATCTCAAGAAGTACTGCTATATCTTCATAACTCAATTTTTCTCTTTTGTTAGATTTCTCTAGGACATTATTTACATCTTCCTTAGTTGCATTTTGAGCCTTTTTTAATAATTCATTTATAAGTTCATGGTTTATAAACATTTTACACGCCTCCAATTTATATTATCGCCACGAGAATAGTCAACACTAAGCCCAAGGTTGTTAATAGCGTCTTCTAAACTCTTATGGTATTCATAAGCTTCACATCCTGTAGACAGTTTGTTGTCATACAAGGTATATTTACCTCTAAGTTCATAGGGAGAAAGGTTAGGCATAATTACATTACATCCTGCGAGTAAACCTTGGTTTCTTCCAGCAGCATCAATAGATGCAAGTGCAGTAGTAGCTGGTAATAGGGTCGTAGGTAGTAACAATCTAGTAAGTGAAAGTATTAAAAGTGTCTTTTTTAAATCACCAGGTTTGTAGTCTTTAAATATACTATCATGATGAGGAATAAAAGGACCTATTCCAACCATATGAGGGTTTAGTTTTTTTAAATACAATAAATCATTTACAATATCCTCATCAGTTTGAAAAGGTGAACCTACCATAAAACCTGCACCAACTTGAAATCCAATTTCTTTTAAATTTTCTAAGCATTCTTTTCTGTTAGATAGTTTTAAATTAGATGGATGAAGCTTACTATAATGAGATTCACTAGAAGTTTCATGTCTAAGTAAATATCTATCAGCACCACTTAAAAAATATTTTTTATATGTATCATAACTTTTCTCCCCAAGAGACAGAGTTATAGCACAATCTGGGTATTTGTTTTTAATAGAAGAGATTATATCGCACATTTTATTGTCATCAAAATATAAATCTTCTCCACCTTGTAGTACAAATGTTTTATATCCTATTTTATGTCCTATCTCACAGCACTCTAAGATATCTTCTTTATTAAGCCTATACCTGTCAACATTACTATTACCACATCTTATACCGCAGTAATAGCAATCATTTTTGCAATAGTTGCTGATTTCTATAAGACCTCTTAAAAAAACTTTATTACCATAATGTTTGTAACGAGTATCGCAAGCTAATTTATACAGACGTTCTCTATGTCCTAATGAGTTAGTATAATCAAAAGTAGAATTAAATTTGTCTATATTTTTAAAAATATAAAGTAATTCATTAAAATCAAGCGAATTAGTAGTGGATAGTTTGTTTATTAAATGTTTAATATTCATCATAGTTCAAATGGCTCCAATGTTCTATCTAAGATACCTTTAGCATAAGCCATCAGCACACCATAATTTACAATAGGTACACCAAGGTCTTTAGATTTTTGGATTCTACTAAGCATAGCAGACCTATTCATCATACATCCTCCACAATGAACTACGAGTGAATATTCATTTAAATCGTGGCCGAAAGAAATTCCTGAAGTAAAGTCAAAAGTTAAATCCTTTTTAGTTCTTTGTTTTATCATATTTGGAATTTTAAAAGTACCAATATCATCAATTTGTCTATGATGAGTACAACCTTCAGCGATAAGTATTTTATCACCGTCTTTTAAATTATCTATAGCATGAGCACCACTAATGAGTTCATCTAAATCGCCTTTAGCTCTAGCAAATAATATAGAAAACGATGTAAGTGCTATATCGCAAGGTGTATCTTTATCAACTCTTTCAAAAACTTGAGAATCAGTTATAACCATTTTAGGTTTTTTAGAAAGATTAGATAATGTATGTACGAGACTATCTTCTTTTGTAATAATAGCAATAGCTCCACTATCCAATATATCTCTTACTACTTGTTGCTGAGGGAGTATAAGTCTTCCTTTTGGAGCAGCTTTGTCTATTGGAATAACCAATACAACAAAATCATCAGGTTCTATTAAGTCGCTTACTAATTTAAATTCATCTATTCCCTTAGGCATAACATTAATTATTTCTTGTTTTAAGTTTTCAATTCCAATTTTGTTAGTAGCAGAAACAGAGACTATAGGAGCATCTATAGATTTATTTATATTCGTTAATATTTGAGATTCATCTTTAAGTTTATCGACTTTGTTTAAAACTAAGATATAAGGTATATTCTTAGATTTAAAACTTTCTATTAAGGATAGATCTTCGCTAGATATTCCGATACCGCTATCTACTATTAAAAGAGCAATATCAGTTTTAGATAATATATCTAAACTTTTGTTTATCCTAAGTTCTCCAAGTTCACCAACGTCATCAAGTCCTGCAGTATCTATCAAGACGCAAGGACCAATCGGTAAGATTTCCATAGGTCTAAAGACCGGGTCAGTGGTAGTTCCAGCTATATCTGAAACAATTGCTGCTTCTTGATTTGTTATAGCATTTATTACACTAGATTTACCAGCATTCCTTTTTCCGAATAATCCAATATGTACCCTAACGCTTTGAGGAGTCGAGTTAAGACTCATATTTTCACCTCCTAGATTTCTTTTTTAGATATACTTGTCTTAACTAAAACATGTTCTATATTGCCAAGTTTACCAGTCATATTATTTACAACATCCATTTCAGCAAGTACAACAATACATATAATAGATACCCCTTCATCATCACAAGGAATACCCATTCTTCCTTTTATAATTCCTTTGAAGCTAGACACAACTTCATTGAATTTATGTTGACATTTATCAGGTTCTTCTAAAATTGCACTTATGACAGCGACATTTTTCATAAAGCCTCCCTTAATTTTAAATTATTAAAATATTTATCTGTAATACAAAAAACTTCTCCAATAAAGAGAATCTCTAAAGGAAAAGTTAGTATCTACACAACAAAAATAAGTTGAAGTATTATAACTAATTTCCTTACAGATTAGATAAGCTCTTTTCTGGTAGGGTTAGTTTGCAAATTTTAAGAATACAACAAACAACTTAAGAAAAACGTTATCCATAAATCTAAAGAAGATTGAAGTTAATTATATAGTAGTACTAAAGTATAATTAAATCTACTAAAAAATTTATTTTTATGTAATAAATTTTTATGAAATTAACTGTTAAATTTTGAAGTGGTTGAAAAATATACAATAAATTACAAAAAATATTTATATAATACAAAAC
>NZ_JBXKIW010000026.1:0-17057 GCF_056995035.1 Romboutsia sp.
CCATTAAATCACTTTTCATTAATACTATATCAGCAGATTCCATAGCTACATCTGTTCCACTTCCTATTGCAATTCCTATATCTGCTACTGCTAGCGCTGGAGCATCATTTATTCCATCTCCTACCATTGCAACAAATCTTCCTTGCTTTTGAAGATTTTTAACTTCATTAGATTTATCTTGTGGTAATACTTCTGCAAGTACTATATCTATACCTACTTCTTTTGCTATAGCATTTGCTGTCTTTTGATTATCTCCTGTCACCATTGCTACTTTTATACCCATGCTATGAAGCTTTTCAATTGCTCTTTTACTACTTTCTTTAACAACATCTGCTACTGCTATTACTGCCTCTACGTTACTATCTAATGCTATATACATAGGTGTTTTACCATCACTTGCTAGTTCATCTGATTTTGTTTGTAGTGTTTCTAAGCTTATGTTTCTATCATTCATAAGTTTTTTATTTCCAAGTAATATATTTTTATTGTCTATAGTTACTTCTATACCATGACCTGGTATTGCTTTAAAAGATTGTACTTTCATAAGTTCTATATTTTTATCCTCTGCATATTTTACTATTGCTTCTCCAAGTGGATGTTCTGAACCTTTTTCTGCACTTGCTGCTATTTGTAAAATATAGTTTTCATTTATTTTATTGTTTGCTATTATATCTGTAACTGTTGGCTTACCCTCTGTTATTGTTCCTGTTTTATCAAATATTATAGTGTCTACTTTATGTGCAAGTTCTAAAGCCTCTCCACCTTTTATTAATATTCCATTTTCGGCACCTTTCCCTGTTCCTACCATAATTGCAGTAGGTGTTGCAAGCCCTAGTGCACACGGGCATGCTATTACAAGCACTGATATAAATATTGTAAGTACAAATTCTAAATCTTTGTTACCTATTATAAACCATAAAAGAGCTGATGCTAAGGAAATCACTATTACTGCTGGTACAAAATACCCTGATACAGTGTCTGCTAATTTTGCTATTGGCGCTTTTTTACCTTGAGCATCTTCTACTAACTTTATGATTTGAGATAGTGCTGTATCACTACCTACTTTCTCTGCTCTAAATTTAATGCTACCATTTTTATTTATACTAGCTCCAGTAACTTTGTCTCCAATACTTTTTTCTACTGGTATACTTTCTCCTGTAAGCATTGCTTCATCTACAGAAGTATGACCTTCTACAACAACTCCATCTACAGGGATTTTACTACCTGGTTTAACTACTATTATGTCTGAAACTTCTACTTCTTCTATTGGTATTTCTATTTCTTTACCATCTTTTATAATTGTTGCAGTTTTAGGTTGAAGCCCCATAAGTTTTTTTATAGCTTCGCTTGTTTTTCCTTTTGAACTAGATTCTAAGTATTTCCCAAGTAATATTAAAGCTATTATTATACCTGCACTTTCAAAGTATAATTGATGATGCCCAGATACTCCTTGTAAATTATCCCTTGCTATTTTAATAGTTGTATATAAACTATATATAAATGCAGCTGATGTTCCTATTGCAACTAATGAATCCATATTTGGACTTTTTACTATTAATGCTTTAAATCCATTTATATAGAATTTGTATCCAGCAATCAATACGGGTATTACTAATACTAATTGTATTAATGCATAATTTAGCGAATTATTCATAGGGTCTATTACCATAGGTACTGGCCATGGCCCAAAAGGTTTTGATAACATTGGCCCCATTGCTATATAAAATAATGGTATAGAAAATCCTATTGCTATGATAAACTTTATAAATAAAGTTTTCATTTCTTTTTCTTTTCTTAATTTATCTTCATCTATTTCTTTTTCTTTATTTTTACTTTCTTCTAAAACTGTATATCCTGCTTTTACTATAACCTCTTTTATTTGAGATAATCTTAATTTAGATGGATCATAATTTATAGTTGCCTTTTCTGTTGCAATATTTACACTTACATTTTCCACTCCATCTAATTTTTTAACTACTCTTTCTACTGCTTTTGAACAAGCTGCACAAGTCATACCACCTATTTTAAAATCTACTTTTTTATAAGTAATATCTTCTAATAAATCATATCCTGATTTTTGTAGCGCTTGTTTGAAGTCCTCAAATTTAACTTTAGTACAGTCATACTCTATTTCTATTTTTTCTGTTGCCATGTTTACACTTTGACTTAATACTCCGTCAAGTTTCTTTACCGCCCTCTCGGCAGCTTTCCCGCATGCTGCTCAGGTCATTCCACTTACTTTATAACTCTTTTTTACTATATTATTATCCATTATGGTTAACCCCTCTCTTATTATACGGTGATATTTATTTAATACCCCCTATAGGTATATTAAAACATTTATTTATTTAAATCAATACTTTTTTATATAGATATAAAAAAAGCCTAGCTATAATTTTAGCTAGACTAATATTTTTTAATTTCTTCTACTTCTTATAAAATCTATAACTATATATAAAACTACTATTATAGTTATAGCTGTAACTGCTTTAATTATCCATGAACTAGTTCTAAAACCATGCGTCATTCCGTAAAATGGATTAAAAAATCCATAAAATCCACCTCTACTAAAAATAGGTCTACTACCTTTTCCATAATCGTCATAATTTTTGTTTTTATATGTTGTATCATTGTTTTTAGGTTTTGTTGAAAAGCTTCCTGAATCTGGTTTTACACTACTATTTGAATTGTTATTTTCGTAACTTTTATTTGGCTTAGTTGAAAAACCTCCAGAGTCTGGTTTTATTATAGTTGTTTTAGGTTTTGAATAAGATTTAAATCCACCTGAGCTAAATCCACCTGATTTTGGTCTTGATGCTGCTAAGTAATATATTTCGATACCTTTATCATATGCATAAGATTTAGTTAGTGCAAATAAATTTAATGATGCTATAAATAAAAATACTGTTAAAGTTAAAAGGGTTATTAATTTTTTTTTGTTTTTTTTCATATTACACTTTAAGTCCTAATTCTATAAATTTATCATTTATTCTAATAAGCTCATCTTGCTTATCATCTGATATAACTGAATCATAACTTTCTTCCCCTTTAAACTTTGAATATCTTAGTATATGTTGATTATCATAATCTTTACTATCTATTAAATAAACATATCTTGAAAAATTTCCCTCTTCATCTTTTTCAACTAAATAACCTGCTACGTTAAATAAGTAATCTTCATCACCATTATAAAGAGTTACTGTATCGCTAGATTTTGTAAGTAAGCTATCTTTTTTATTACATTGTAATACGTATTCTTTTTCTCTACAATTTAAACATCCATTCATAGAGCATTCATTTACACAGTTTTTACATTTACATTGGCTACATTTCTCTAGTTTTTCTATATTTATTTTCTTTTCATTAGTTAAATAGTCGTATATTTTATCATCTATGTTTTTTTGAGGTTTAATTAATTTACTAAAAAACCCTTTATCTTTTTTACTTTCTCTTTCTAATTCATCTAAAAATGCCATATATTCTTTTAAGGTATCTACTTTACTTACAAAAGTTCTCTTGTTAATTTCTTTTTCATCTAGTATTTGCCTTAAATCATCATATGCAAACATCATATCACTATATATTTTTCTATGTTTATTTCTTTCATTTTCTATTCTGTCATTTTCCATATATTTCCCTCCCTTGCTATAAATAAGCCTGTTATATACATAGTTTAAAATAATTACCTTATCTAATTAAATATTATAAACTGTATTTTAATTTTTTAAGGGTAGATAGTTATTTACCATCTACCCTATGATTTCATATTATTTTTTCATTTGCTCTTTTATTCTTTCTAGTTCTTGTTGTACTTTATCATCTACAACAGGTGAACTATTTATATATTCATCTAAAGCTTCATCTTCATTTTTAGGCTTTAAGTCTTCTAATGCTTTACCATAGCTTTCCTTTTGTTCTACTTTCTTTTCTAATTCATCTAAATTTATACCATGGTCATCACTAAGCCCTGCTAATGTTTCATTTATTTCATTACTTATTTCAGCTACATCAAGTCTTGTAGCTAATTCTTGTTTTTTAGATTTCATTTTAGATATTTCTATTTCTAAATCTTGTATTTTATTTTTTATAAGTTGTATTTTTCCATCTTGTTCTTTTATTCTGTTTTCTGTACTATTTAGTTTTTCTTCTAAATCTATTTTTTGTTTAACAAATCCCTGGGCTTTTTCTACATCTTCTTTTAATATAGCTGCTTTTGTCGCTTCTTCATATTTATTGATTTTTTCTACTATATCTTTTTTTTCATTTCTAATTCCATCTACTGATGCTATAAAGTTTGCACATTGTTTTTTTGCATCTTGAAGTAATTTTTCTTTTTTTGATATTGATAAATCTAACATTTCTATAGGGTCTTCATGTTTTTCTAATGTTTTGTTTGCTTTTGCTTCTACAACGTTTTTTAGTCTTTTAAAAAATCCCATTTATTATCCATCCTTTTATACATTATTGTATTTAATCTTTAATATTAATTAAAATTTAATTTATATGTTTATTTGCTTTACTGTTATTTTATTCCTCTTGATGATATTTTACAAGTAATTTAGAATATTTATCTCAAAAATTAATTATCTAAATTTTATTTTAAGGCATTGTTATTCTTAATATATTATATGCTTATAAGTATTATGTGTTTATACTTATATTAAATTTCTACTTTTTTACTATTATGATGATAATTGTTTAGGATATACTATTTATAATATATTTGTTAATCTAATATATTTATTACATTAATATTGGAGGCTTATTTTGAGATATGTAATTGCAAGTGTTGTAAAAGGTGATGCTGGTAATTTTAATAATAATTTAAGAAAAGAAGTTTTTGAAAAATTTAAAGCTAGATCTTCAAAACTTCCTGCTCATTTTACTATTAAAGCTCCTTTTGAAAGTGACGATATAACTAACTTAGAAAATATTTTAGATGAATTTTGTAAGTGCCATAGTTCTAAGCATTATAAAATAAAAGGATATGATAATTTTGATGATAGAGTTATATTTATGAAAGTTTTAATGAGTGATGAAGGTAAACTTATGTACGATGAACTAATTGATGATTTAAGTAATATTGATTATTTAGATTTTTCTAAGGAAAATTATAAAGATAAAGTTTTTCATGTTACCATAAGCTCTAAAAAAATAAGAAATATATTTAATAAGTTATGGGATTATGTTTCTTTAATACCTTGTAATTTTGATTGTAGTTTTGACAATATTTGCATATATAAATGGGTTGATAATACTTGGGTATTGCATAAAGAATATTTATTAAATTAGTTAGATTAAAAAAGTAAGTAATTCAAACCTTGAATTACTTACTTTCATCATAGCTTATTATAAACTTAATAGATTGAGCCACTATTTACTATAGGTTGTGCATCTTTGTTTCCACAAAGGACAACTAGTAAATTGCTTACCATAGCAGCTTTACGCTCTTCATCAAGAGTTACTATATTATTTTCACTTAAATTAGTTAATGCCATTTCTACCATACTTACAGCACCTTCAACAATTTTCTTACGTGCTGCTATTATTGCTTCTGCTTGTTGACGTTGTAGCATTGCTGCTGCAATCTCAGGCGCATAAGAAAGATGAGTAATACGGACCTCAGTAACTTCAACTCCTGAAATATCAACTCTTGACTGTAATTCTTCTTTTAACTTATCTGCGATTTCTTGACTACTACCACGAAGAGATTTTTCCTCTCCATCTTCAGCCACGTCATATGGGTAAAGTCTTGCAACATTACGAATAGTAGAATCACATTGAATTGATAAAAATGTCTTATAATTATCTACATTAAATACAGCTTTAGTTGCATCTACTACCTTCCAGATTACAACAACACCAATTATAATAGGATTTCCTAATTGATCATTAACTTTTTGTTTTTCATTATTAAGAGTCATTGCTTTTAAAGATACTTTCTTACCACTTGTATTAGCCGATATGTCTGTTTTATCTGTAGATGAAGATTTTGAAATGTTAATTGCTGATAATGATGTTGGATTTACTGCTGAGCAAAATGGATTTACCCAATAAAAGCCTTCTTTTTTTATAGTACCATAGTATTTGCCAAATAAAACTAAAACTATTGCTTCTTTAGGATTAAGTATTTTAAAACCAAACACTAGAATAAAATTTACGACCATTCCTAGTATTCCTAAAATTAATAAAAATGAACCTAAACCAGTAAATCCATTATCCATTTTTATTATTCCAAAAGCCATACTCCCTATTGAAATTACTAGAAATAAAAGACTTTCTATTAGAGCTATAACACCATTAAATGATTTTGCTTCCTTCTCTTCATAATTCATTTCTTCTTTTAACATATATATCTCCCCCCAACTTATATTTGTATTAAGTATATCTCAATATAATAATATCACTCTTATCATTTTAAGTTGTCTTTTTTCTGTTAATCACCACGTGAATTAAATATATTACTAAATATATTACCAATACATTTAATGCTAACATTGATAAATTCATACATGTAGAATTCAAGATACTATCGCTAGATTTAATAGGTGAGTCATATCTAGTAAAAAAAGTAAATGGATATCCATAATTAAAAGCGAATCCATCTGATGATTTGCTCGGAAAAATATATGCAGTTAATGATGATATCATAATGGACCAATTAAAAATTTTCTTATTAATCATATTTTCACCCCTTTTAATATGTATTATATACTAATCAAAGTCATATTTCCATTTTTAGGATAATATAGTTAAGTACAAAACCTATCTTAGAATAAAAACATAAATAAGGTAGTCCATTGGGATTACCTTATTTATGGCTTCATCATCATCTTGATAGAAAACATAACATTCATTTTTTTATTTAGCCTGTATTCCTATATATCCTGCTCTTCTTAATATTGGTATAATTTTAGCTCCTATTGCTGCTATCATTAAGCTTAAGACTAAATCTCCACCTATGCACATTACAAATCCATAAAGTACAGCTAGATATACTGTATATGGATTACCTAAGTAAAACTTATTGATAAGGTATAAGTATGGAACTCCTATTAAGTAAAGGATGAATAATCCTACTAATACAGCTATTAATATATCTTTCATTTTTAATTCCTTTTTATTTTCTGTCATCTTCCCTATAACAAATGCAGTTACTATAAATCCTATAAGATATCCAAAAGTTGGTTGTAATATGTACGAAGGTCCTCCTCCTTGTGTAAATACCGGCACTCCTATAAGTCCTATAATTACATACAATAATTGAGATAGCATTCCTAATCTAGATCCTAATAATATCCCTGAAAATGCACAAAACATAAACTGTAAAGTAAAAGGAACGTACGGTAATGGAATTTTTATGAATGCACCTATTGCAGTTAATGCTGCAAAAAGTGCAACCATTGATAAGTCCTTAGTTTTCATAATATCAAATCACTCCTTATATGTTATTTACAGTTTAATTATACTATCTTTTCATTAATATGTAAACTTATTTAATTTTAAAGGTTTACGCATATTATAGTAATTTCATTAACTATATATATTAGGATATATCCCATTAACATTAACATAATCTCTTTATAATTATTAAAACTTTAATGTAAGCCATATTATTTATTTCTTTATGTACAATTACAATTGATGATTGCAATAAAATAATATTATTAGTAAATTACTTAAGTATATAAATTAGTTTGGTAATATTATAAAACCTCAACATATCCTTTATTTAATTATATTATATAATAAAAATACCTTAGAAGAGATTGTCTTCTAAGGCATAAATGCTCCTGAATTATAATCTTCTATTGTATCAATTTTTTCAAAAACTTTTTTACAAATATATATCTGAGAATTCAATATTTATTTTTTCGATTATATTACTTTGAGAAATTTCATCATTATTTTTAATACAAGGTTGCGATGTTTCAAATATAGGTAATTCAATGATAAATTCACTACCTACACCTTCTTTACTTTTTAGAGTTATAGTTCCTTTATGTAGTTCAACTAAAGACTTTACAAGAGATAAACCAATTCCACTGCCTTCTGTATTTCTTGTAAAAGACTTGTCAACTTGTTTGAATTTTTCAAAAATAAAATTCTGTTGTTCAGTAGAAATTCCTATACCATCATCTTTTATACATATGATTATGCTATTACCTTTATCAAAGATATTGATATTTATAGTACCATTTTCACGTCTAAATTTAATAGCATTGGATATCAGATTAAGAATTATTCTCTCAATAGCATCTAAATCAAAGTTTAAATATTTTTCTTCTACCTCTGTATCAAATATCAAATTCATACCATGTAACTCTATATAATTAGAAACAGATAAACCAATATCTTCTACTACTGATACTATGTTATTACATGTTAGATCTAATGTTAAAAATCCATCATCTATTTTAGTAGAATCGATTATATTATTAACTAGTCTTAAAAGTCTGCAACAATTTTGTTTTATTATTGTATTGTACTGTTTTGTAACTTCATCCTTAGCATTTAACTCCAATACTTGAAGTGCACTATAAATTACATTTATTGGAGTTCTAAGTTCATGAGATAAATTAGCAAAAAATTCTGTTTTAAGCTTTTCATTTTCTCGAGCTTCATTTAATAATTTTACAGCTTTCTCAGCTTTTTTTCTCTCCAAAATATCATAAATTACAGTCAAATAACAGTTATCTTCTTTTGGCTCTAAAGCAGTACTTTTAAGTTCAACATCTTTTATTTTTCCATCAAGGGAATTTAATTTATATTCTCCAAAATTAACAGTAGGATTAATACCATTTTTTTGATCTTCTAACTTTTTGGTAAAATCATCTAAGAAATCTTTATGAATTAATTCAAAAGAAGTTCTTCCCACTAATTCTTTTTTGTGTTTTGATCCAAACAATTTAACAGCAGCTGCATTTGCATATATAATTTTGTAATTATGTCTAAAAACAACTGCATCTGGTAAAAACTCTAGAAGCTTTTTATAATTATTTCTACTAACCTTAAGTTTTTCATTAATTTTTTTAGCTTTAATTTTTTCTTCTTTTAACTTAGCAATAGTTTTTTCTAATTCTATAGTTTTCAATTCAAGTTCTATATTTTTATTATTTAAATCATTGAAAATAGCATTTAAAGGATTCTTTATTACATTTTCAACTAAAGCTTTGTACAGAAAGTAATAGCATATAAATTTTAAGATATGGATAAATACATTAAAGTCATTATAAATTGAGTTATTAATAACGAACATATATCTTACTAGCATTGATAATATTAAGTATGCGCTCATGTAAAATACTGTTGTTTTACTGAAATGTTTTTTATTTTTAATAAAAAGTATGGTAGCTAATAACATACATAAAATCGACATATACTCACATTGAACGTAAAATTTAGTATTACCTAAACCAGTAATAAAGCATATAGGAAAATAGTTTGTAAAAAAAATTATGTACAATAAAAATAAAGAAAGAAGTATGTAAAAATAAGCTACTACATGTTTGTTAAAAGTTTTATATAAAAAAATAAAAGATATCAATATTGATAATACTTCTACAAGTCTAAATATTGTACTTAATTGTAATGATATATTTATTAATTCTTTTCCATTATATATAATATTATTGTAAATAACACCATGTAGAAAATTAAAAAGAGAAACAAATCCAAACACAATACCTAAAAAAAGAAAATAGTTATTTTTTGACATTTCATAAGAATTAATAACGGTAATAACAAGACTAAAACATATAGCTGTATTTAATGTTTCAATAATACTATGAGGCAATATGTAATTTACTTTTTTTATGTAGAAAATAAATGGTAAACAAAGTATAAAAATAATGTATTTATGAATATTATATTTATTTAGTATACCTTTAAGATTAAAGTATTTTAAGAATTTTCTATAAACTTTGTCCATATTGCACCTCCAAAAATATATTTTTTCAATTTAATATAATATTTTATATTATTCTACATTATTTTTAAAATTCCTTCTTATCTGTATTTGGTTTATTTTGTATAAATTTATATATAAAAATGACCTATAAATTTATAGGTCACTTTATCGCTTATTTTTTGCATAATTCAAAGAACTCTTCTTCACTTTGCTTTATTACAAGTTCTTTATCTATTTTTCCAACTGCTTCTTTAGAAAATGCTCTACAAGCACCTATACATCCTGTTTTTACATTTTCTTCTCCAGCTATTTCTTTTAATTTATTTACATCAACATTTGAACAATATGGGCATACTCTTATCATATTTAAATCCTCCTCTTAAGTGTTTATTTAATATTCTTATACCCTCATGTATTTTTATTTAAACATTTATGAAACAAAGTTTTGACACGTCTCTACCCTTAATTCTACTCAAGTAATTACCTTGTATCAATACTGTAACGTTATGACTCCTATTTTTGAATAAAACAAGTTCATAATTTACCCCTGAACTTAGATATTTAATTTTAATGAACACATCTATATTTCATATAGGTATACCTTTATGGTTGTTCAATTAAACGAACAAAAAAAAGAATCTATCTTTAGCTGATACATCCTTTGGTATTACTTAAGTTGAAGATAATAAGGATAAAATTTGCGAAAAAAATGCAGGTTGGCCTAATCACTTATTTATAAAAATGTAGAACCACCTTATGTAGAATTTTTTCTCACTCAATGGTTCTATTATAATTATATTACTGTTTGAATTTAAATTTATATATAACTATGTGTGACGTTAGACTGTAAAATTAACTTGACATTAAGTTGAATATCAGATATACCATGTGGTCTAGTATAGAATTTATTGTTTGTTTTATATTAGAATTAGCATCTTCAATGTAACTAACATCCACATATCCCACTATATTGCCCGTTTTTATCTTTATCCATCCTGGCTTAGTTGAACCATCTGCAATAGCATACACCTTTTGTCCGCTTTTTAATTCTTTAATTATTTTTGCATCTAAAGAAGGTGTTTTTCTCATATACAAAGTGTCAACACTGTCTATAACTTTTACTTTTTTACTTAAAGTGTTGATGTTCTTTATATCTTTGACAAAGGGACTAGAAACATAACCTATATTACCATTGTATCTTATTTTTAACCATTCGTTAGAGTAACTTCCGATTACATTTAATACTGCGCCTTTACGTATTTTTGAGATTCTTTCATAGGTTGTCCCAGGTCCACTTCTCATGTTTAAAGTGTGTGTATTTACTATTACAAATTTACGTTTTGTTGTATCTAAATTTTTAATACTATTATCGTTTATTTTTATATATTTTTTTAACACATAACCTACTTTACCTTTAAAATTAATTTCGTAGTACTCTCCTACTTCTCCTATTATCTCAACACTCGAACCTGTTGTAAGTTTTCCTAACACATTATTTACAGTTTTAGTACTATTTCTTACATTTAATTTATCGGGGCCCACGTAAACTTCGCCCAATGCACTACCATATCTATCTATTGTTTTTATATATTTCTTATTACAGTAACCTTCTTTATTTTTGCATTTTATTTTATACCAAAAATCTTTTTCTTCTACTATTTTTATTTCAGAATCTTTTTCTATTGTAGTTAATACATCAGACTTAACATCCATGACTGTTCTTAAATTCACATTTTCAGTAGTCAAGGCTTCTTTAGATACTGCATCTACATTTATAACTGTTGTACTAATCAAAAGTACAGTTAATACGATTTCCTTCAGTTTATTTTTGAATTGTAAAAATCTTTTGCTCATAATTCTAGTCTCCTGTTTATTACTATATGATTAGTTTTCTATAAAATAAAATATTCACTTCCACTTAATACTTACTATATGGGATTCTACCCCTATTAATGCTATTATATATAATAAATAAAATCCCCTCTTTTATTTGAATGCATTAAATATATTATACACTTAATAATAAATAGAGTAAATCAAATGCTATGCCTTAAAATACATTTAAGGATGACTAACTAAAGCTACTAAAATTTAACAAACATTCCATAAGCCTAAAGTTAAGGAATAGTTGAAATTGATGTAAGTATTGCAAATACCACATACATATTTTGGGGTAATTTTTATAATTTTAAAATTCGACTATTATTAAACACTTTATACTTTTAGCTTAATTTTTATATGAAATAGGCTTAGAATAAATTCTAAGCCTATTTTTTTGATATTAATTTGATAGACTTCTTAAAATTTGCATTTAAAAACTTAATATCTGGCGTTATACCAAATGTTTTATTGAAGACTTCTTTGTTAATATAAATAAATATTTTTTTGTTTATAAATCTACCATATTTTTTTAAATTTTTTCTTTATTCAATGAAATTACGTTTGATGATTTTCTCCTTTTTACCCCTTGTACTACCTGATTAAAACATTTTCCTTATTATTAAAATTATATCTTGTCTAGTATGCTATCTCAACTGGCTTTAAATTATTTATTTTTACATAAACTATATTTGACATAAGTCTTTTATATGTCTTTGTGATTTTAACTAATAGTATCTTGTATACACGCTTATATTATGCTATACTGATAAAGTTATTTTAATGCTGGAAGGAGCAAATCAAATGTCAAAAAATAAAATTATAAACATCGCTGTTATAGCCCACGTTGATGCTGGGAAATCAACTTTAGTTGATGCATTCTTACACCAATCTGGAACATTCAGAGATAATGAAGTAGTAAAAGATTGTGTAATGGATAGTAATGACCTTGAAGCCGAAAGAGGTATAACTATATATTCTAAAAACTGTTCTATAAACTACAAGGATTACAAAATAAATATAGTAGATACTCCTGGACATAGTGACTTCTCTTCTGAAGTTGAGCGTGTTATAAAGACTGTTGATACAGTTGTATTACTAGTAGATGCTAGTGAAGGGCCAATGCCTCAAACTAGATTCGTTTTACAAAAATCTTTAGAAGCAGGTTTAAGACCTATATTATTCATAAATAAAATAGATAAATCTGATCAAAGAGCTGAAGAAGTAGTAGATGAGGTATTCGACTTATTCGTTGACTTACATGCTAACGATGAGCAATGTGAATTCCCAATAATATACGGAATAGCTAAGCAAGGTATAGCTAAATTAGAAATGGATGATGACAGTACTGATCTTTCTCCATTATTCGAAACAGTTATAAACCACGTTGAAGCTTACCCTGATTACAATGAAGAATCTTTACAATTACAAGTATCTGCTCTTGCATATGATGATTATGTAGGTAGACTTGGTATAGGTAGAGTTTACAAAGGAACTGTAAAAAACGGTGCTACTGTTTCTGTATGTAAAGTTGATGGAACTGTTTCAAGAGGAAAAATATCTAAGCTTACAACTTATGAAGGATTAGTTCAAGTTGAAACAGATGAAGCTTATTCTGGTGATATAGTTGTTGTTGCTGGTATGCCTGATATATCAATAGGTGAAACTATATGTAATACTGATAATCCATTACCAATGGAATTAATACACATAGAAGAACCTACATTATCTATGAACTTCTTAGTTAATGATTCTCCATTCTGCGGTAAGAGTGGTAAATTCGTAACTACTAGACATATAAAAGATAGATTAGATAAAGAATTAGAAGTTAACGTTGGACTTAAAGTTGAGCCAATGGAAACTAGTGATGGATTCAGAGTTTCTGGTCGTGGAGAGCTTCACTTATCAATACTTCTTGAAAACATGAGACGTGAAGGATACGAAATAGGTGTATCTAAGCCTCAAGTTTTACTTACTAAACAAGAAGGAAAATTAATGGAACCTATGGAAAGAGTTATAGTTAACTGTCCAGAAATTTACTCAGGAACTGTTATAAACAAGATGAACTTAAGAAAAGCAATGATGGAAGCAATGGAAATAGAAGGAGATTATGTTAAGATAACATTTATAGCTCCAACTAGAGGACTTTTAGGATACAGAAGTGAATTCATAAACGATACTCGTGGAGAAGGAACTTTAGTTAGATCATTCGAAAAATATGAAGATCACAAAGGTGCAATACCAGGAAGAAGTAATGGAGTTTTAGTAGCTCAAGGACCTGGTAGTACAATGGCTTACTCTTTAAGTGCTTTAAGTGATAGAGCTTCTATGTTCGTTGATCCAGGTGTTGACGTTTACGAAGGTATGATAATCGGTATGAACTCTAGAAAAGACGATATGGTTGTTAACCCTTGTAAAAACAAGAAATTAACTAACGTTCGTGCTTCTGGTACTGATGATGCTGTTAAATTACAACCTGCTAGAGTATTCACTCTTGAAGAAGCTTTAGAGTTTATAGATGATGATGAATTAGTTGAAATAACTCCAGATTCTATAAGACTTAGAAAGAAATTCTTAAACGAAACTGATAGACTAAGATACAACAAGTCTAAGCAAGGAAAATAATAATAATTTATATAACAAAAGCTCACTTTCTAAGTGAGCTTTTATTTTTGAAAAAATATATTTAATCTATTTTATTTATATAGTTATATAAGTTCAATTTTTTATAAATTTTCTTGTGATACATCGTCTAATATATGACTTTCTGTTAAATAAGATAAGAAAGTTAAACCATACATAACACATATTAATCCTGCTGTTATAAATATTATTCCCATTTAATTAATTCCTCCTTTTATTTTTATTATATCCATCCTATATGAAATATCTGTGAATTTTATTTGAATATTTATATATTTTTTACATATCTCTACTACTCTATACATTATATTACTAATTTTCATTTTATTTCTAGTTTCAATTTTGTAACTTCTTCCATAGTTAATCTTATAATATTAATTTATATATTTTCGAAATAGATTTTTTCAAACTTATGTGTTATACTCTAAAATAATAATTAAAAGCTATGATTAGGAAAAGTAAATTCAAATCGATTACCAGAGATGGAAACTTCTAAGCTGAAAGGTTTCCTTAATAAGATGAATTGAAAAACTACCTATGAGCTTCTTATAGACGTAATACTGCGTTAAAGTATTAAGTGGATTTTATGTGAAATCAAATTGGGTGGAACCGCGGGAAAAGACTCTCGTCCCTTTTAGGGCTATGGGTCTTTTTTTGTATATAAAATTAAAGGAGATGACTATAATGTTTTATTTAAGCACTAGAGGAAATAATAAAAAATTAACCTCTTCTCAAGCTATAATAAAAGGAATTTGTGAAGATGGAGGACTTTATGTTCCAAGTGAATTTCCAAATATACTTAATGATCTTTCTAAATTAATAAATCTTAATTACTGTCAACTTTCATTTTTTATTTTAAATAAATTTTTAGTTGACTTTAGTAAAAAAGAATTAGAAACTTGTATATCTAATGCATATGATTCTAAATTTGATAATATTGATATCAGTCCCATATCTAAAGCTGGTGATAACTTTTTTCTTGAATTATATCATGGCCCTACTTTAGCATTTAAGGACATAGCACTTACAATCATGCCCCATTTGTTAAAAAAATCCATAGAAAAGAATAATTTAAATAAAGAGATAATAATATTAACTGCTACTTCTGGAGATACAGGAAAAGCTGCTTTAGAAGGGTTTAAGGATATTGATGGTATTAAGATAGTAGTGTTTTTCCCTGAAGATGGTGTAAGCCCTATACAAAAACTTCAAATGAAAACTCAAGAGGGTAAAAATACTCATGTCTTTGGTATAAAAGGAAATTTCGATGATGCTCAAACTGGAGTTAAAAATATTTTTAATGATAAAGACTTTAATGATTATTTAAAAAAACATGACTGCCTTCTCTCTTCTGCTAACTCAATTAATATAGGTAGATTAATTCCTCAAATAATTTATTATTTTCATTCATATTTAAATTTAGTTAAAAAAGGTGAAATAAACTTATATGACAAAATAAACTTTGTTGTTCCTACTGGAAATTTCGGTAATATATTAGCTGGTTTTTATGCTAAAACTATGGGGCTCCCTATAAATAAATTAATTTGCGCTTCTAATGATAATAACGTCCTTTATGATTTTTTTACAACTGGTACATATGATAAAAATAGAAGTTTAAAATTAACAACGTCTCCTTCTATGGATATATTAGTTTCTAGCAATCTAGAAAGGCTATTGTTCGAACTATGTAATAGAGATTTTAACGTACTAAATACTTTAATGCATGATTTAAATACAAAAGGAGCTTACGAAATCTCTGATTATATGAAAAATAACTTAAGCAATTTTCATGGAGAGTATGCTACTTTAAAAGAAGTTGAAACTACCATAAAAGAAGTTTTTGAAAATCACAATTATCTTATAGATACTCACACCGCTGTTGCATACTCATCTTATGAAAAATATAAAAAGAAAACTTTAGATAATAGTAAAACAATAATAATTAGTACTGCTAGTCCTTATAAGTTTTCAAAGGATGTTTTAAAATCTATAGATTGTAACTCTACTTTTTATGATGATTTTGAAATTATAAATTATTTATCTAAATTAAGCCATACCCAAATACCTAAAGCTATTGAAAAACTTAAATTCTCAAAAATAATTCATAAAGATATATATGAAAAAGAAAATTTAATTGATGCTCTTAAAAAAGTTGTTTTTTAATTTAAAAAGTTTAGATTTTTATAAACTTACATTATAATATTTTGAAAGGATATGTGATTTTTTATGATAGAAATTATAGTACCTGCTACTAGTGCAAATATTGGACCTGGTTTTGATTGTTTGGGAATTTCCCTTGATTTGTATAATAAATTTTATATAGAAGAAATTAATAGTGGTCTTGAAATATACGGTTGTGAGGATGATTTTAAAAATGAAGATAATCTTGTTTATAAATCAATGAAGTACTTTTTTGATAATGTTGAATGTGATTATATTCCTAAAGGTATAAAAATAGGAATTAAAAGTGAGATCCCTATATGTAGAGGTCTTGGAAGCAGTGCTTCATGTATAGTTGCAGGTGTTATGGCTGCAAACTATTTTAGTAGGTGTAATTTAGATAAAAATAAACTACTCGAAATAGCCAGTAATATAGAAGGGCATCCTGATAATGTAGCTCCTGCTT
>NZ_JBXKIW010000027.1:0-4374 GCF_056995035.1 Romboutsia sp.
CTACAGATGGATCTGGTTCTACATCAGCGAATACATCTATCATAACTGGGTTTCTTCTTTTTCTTAAGTGATATTCTAATTTTTCAACATATCCTAATTGAACCATCATTCTATCAGTTACTATCATTACTCTATTTGTGTTTGGTAACTTCTCTAAATATTGTAATGATCCAACTTCATGGTATATTCTTTCAGGTACTTTAAACCATTGCATGTTAACTCTTCTCTTAGTAACTTTCTTAATGTTTATTAAGTTTACAGCTGATACGTTATCTGTAGTCGAGTTGTTACCCATAGATCCGCATCCTAAAGTTAATGATGGAGTATTTACATTATATATATCTCCTATTGCACCATGAGTTGATGGAGCATTTACTAATAGTCTTCCTGTTCTTACTCTATTACTGAATTCTAATATTACAGCATCGTCGTTTGAATGTATAACAGCTGAGTGACCTAATCCACCAAACTCAGTCATGTCTACACATCTTTGTACCCCTTCTTTAGCATCCTTAACTTTTATACAAGCAAGTACTGGACTTAACTTTTCTTTAGATAGTGGATGATCATTTCCTACTCCACCTATTTCAGCTACTAACATTTTAGCATCTTTAGGAACTTCGAATCCTGCCATTTGTGCTATTTTGTATGGACTTTGTCCAACTATGTTAGGATTTAATGAATTAGTTTCTGGGTTTATAACTGTTTTTTCTAATAATGCTTTTTCCTTTGCATTAACAAAGTAACAGTTATATCCTTTCATTAAACCAACTACTTCATCATATATACCTTCTTCTACTATAACTGCTTGTTCTGAAGCACATATCATTCCGTTATCAAATGTTTTAGATAATATTAAATCATTTACAGCTTGTTTAACATCTGCAGTTTTTTCTATGAAACAAGGTACATTACCTGCTCCAACTCCTAGTGCTGGTTTTCCTGCTGAGTAAGCTGACTTAACCATTCCAGGACCTCCAGTTGCCAATATTAAAGCTACACCTTTGTTATTCATAAGTGCACTTGAAGCTTCTAATGATGGTACTTCTATCCATTGGATACAACTTTCTGGAGCACCTGCTTCTATAGCTGCATCTCTTAATATTTTAGCAGCTTCTGCTGAACATTTTTGAGCTGATGGGTGGAAACTGAATATTATTGGGTTTCTTCCTTTTATTGATATTAATGATTTAAACATAGCTGTTGAAGTTGGGTTAGTAACAGGAGTAACTCCAGCTACAACACCTATTGGTTCTGCAACCATCATATATCCTTCTTCTTCATTTTCTTCGATAACTCCAACTGTTTTTGTATATTTTATACTATTATAAACATATTCTGTCGCGAATATATTCTTAGTTACTTTATCTTCAAATATTCCTCTTTGAGTTTCATCTATTGCCATTTGAGCAAGTTCTATATGCTTATCAAGACCTGCTTTAGCCATAGCTCCTACTATTTTATCAATCGCTTCTTGGTCTAACTTTAACATAGCTTCTTTTGCTACGTTAGCTTTTGCTACTAAATCATTGATCATGTTTTCTACACTAAATTCTTGCTTCACTTCTTCTGTTTTAGCTTTTTTTACTTCTTTACTCATAGTGTTGTTCCTCCAAATGATTATAATTTATATTAAACTGCGTTAGTTTTTTAACAAACTTGTTATAATTAGATAATACACGAACCGCCTAAATGTGTCAATAATTTTTGTTATTTTTTTATCTATCTCACTCTTTGAAAACGTTTTTATTTTATTTTCATTTTAATTTATTCTTTTTTCTAACCTTTTAATATAATTTAAAATCATGTTTATGTATATATTTTACTCTTTAGGTCACTTAGTTAAAATTTAATCAACGTTTCTAAATCAATTTTTAATCCTCATATATTCGAATCATTACAAATAGAAAAAACTAGAATTTAATCTTAATCCTAGTTATCTAATTAACACTTATATCATTTAAAACTTACAACTACTTCTTTATATCCTATATTTTTCAGCATATTCTCTATACTAGTTTTTGTAGTTTTCATAATCTCGTTCATTAACCCTTCTTGTAGTGCTTTTCCTTCATATTCTTTTTTATATTTATTTATATCATCTAACACTTCTTGAATTTCCAATTTATTAAACATTGAACTTTTTACATCATAAACATAAATATTATCATTATCTATATAATGATCTAGAATTTTACACTCTTCTATTTCTATAAAAATTTCATCTCCTGTATTTTTAACTATCTTTATATCCTGCGGCGTTACTCCTCCATTTATTATTCCATTGTATTTTATAATAAATGATTTCTCTGTGAATGGTATCTTTATATCATTTATACTTTTATCTTTCTTAACCGTAATAATATTACTATAATTATATTTTACTGTATTTAAATTTAACACTTGGCTTATAGTATTCATTACCTTTGTATTATCCTTATATATATTTTTATCACTTTTAAACTTATACATGAAACATGAACCTGTTATTACTACGATTAAAATGGGTAATAATATAAGTAATTTCTTAATTTTTTTTGATTTTTGCAACATATCTTTCTCTCCTTTTGATATAATATTTTTTGTTATTAACAAATATATTTATATAAGCAATTAAAATATTACATATTAAATTTAAAAATATAATTTTTTTCCTGAAAGGAGTAATAAATATGACATTATTAGTTTTCGGGCATAAGAACCCAGATACAGATTCAATATGCTCTGCAATTTCATTAGCGCACCTAAAAAATCAATTGGGTGAAAATGCAATACCTTATGCTTTAGGAGAAGTACGAAAAGAGGCTCAATACGTACTAGACTACTTTAAAGTGAATGTACCTGAGGTTTTAGAAAATGTAAAAATACAAGTTAAAGATTTAAGTTATGATAAGGTAAATCCTTTAACTCCATGCGCTTCTATACTAGAAGCTTTTAACTTTATGGAAAATGCACAAGTAAAAACATTACCTGTTATATCTAATGATGGAGATTTTTTAGGATTAGTTACTATGCAAGAAATAGCTAAAAGTCTTCTTCATCAACACTTTAGTACGGTACATACGTCTTTATCAAATATATGCAAGAACCTTGATGGTTCAGTACTTGTAAATTGTAGTGATGATATAAAAGGTAGAGTTGTGACTTTATCGTTCAGTATAGAAGGTGTAATGGATATATTACAAGAAGGAGATATAGCTATAGTTGGTAGCAGATATGACATCATTGAATATGCTATAGATACAAAAGTAAAACTTCTAATATTAACTGGTAAAACAGAATTACCTGATCATTTATTAGCTCTTGCTAAACAAAATGGCGTTTCTATAGTATCAGTTAACTCTGATACTTATAAAGCATCTAACATAATCAATCAATGTAACTATTTAAGCGATATAATTTGTACTCAAAATTTAGTTACCTTCAATGAAAACGACTATGCCGATGATGTAAAAGAAATTATGTTAAGTACGAACTTAAGAGCTTATCCTATTATTGATAACAACAATAAATTATTAGGATTACTTTCTAGAAGACATCTTCTAAATCCAACTAAGAAAAATGTTGTTTTAGTTGACCACAATGAATACGCTCAAAGTGCAGATGGTATAGAACAAACTAACATAGTTGAAATAGTTGACCACCATAAGATAGGCGGTATCTCTACGGATGTTCCTATGTCTTTCAGAGTTATGCCTGTTGGATGCACTTGTACTATAATATATCAAATGTATAAAGAAAATAATGTTGTAGTACCTCACCATATAGCTGGTCTTTTATTATCTGCTATATTATCTGATACATTATTATTCAAATCTCCAACTACTACTGAAATGGATAAAAAAGCTTGTGAGGAATTAAGTAAAATAGCTAACGTTGATATGGAAAGCTATGCTATGGAAATGTTCAAGGTTGGTACATCTTTAGATGAATACAGCATAGAAGAAATAGTTAATATGGACTTTAAAGAATTTAACATGAGTGGAAAAAGAGTTGGTATAGGTCAAGTATTTACTTTAGATATTGATTCTATATTTGCTAAGAAAGATCAATTCTTATCTTATATAAACTCAACTGATTATGATATGTTAGTTCTTGCTATAACAGATATAATCAAAGAAGGTTCTTACTTACTATACAAAGCTAATGATAGTTTAATATCTGAAGCTTTTAATGTAAATGCCCAACAAGGAGTATTTGCTGAAGGAGTTGTTTCTAGAAAGAAACAATTAGTTCCAAACTTAACTACTGCGGTTAAAAATATATAATATATATAAAAAGTACCTTTCAAAATTTGAAAGGTACTTTTATAGTTAGAGGAAATTAAATTACATTTTCTCTACGTCTGAATAATCTTGTCCAAATGTTTCAACT
>NZ_JBXKIW010000028.1:0-2597 GCF_056995035.1 Romboutsia sp.
CTAGAAAATATATTGATGTCACTTGAACATATTGTAGAAGAAATGCATAGAAGAACTAATTTATTTGAACCGATGGTTTCTAAAGCTGAAGGTAACGATAATATATACCATTATAATAAATTATATCCTCATAATAAATTACCATATATTATTATTGTAATTGATGAGTTTATAGAGTTGATGCCAGATAATTCAGTTGATGACCCAAAAACAAAAGATATTAAAAATAAAATTATGAAGCATTTACAACAAGTGGGACAGTGGGGTGGCAGTTTAGGTATAAATTATCTTCCACTTCATCAAAAACCTGAAAAAGCTTTAATGCCAACTTTCATAAAAAATCAAAGTTCAATACGTATATGCTTCGGGTTTGAAGATTTAACTTGCTGTGCAATAGTTCTTAGTGATGAATTGGCTAAATATGCACATAAACTTCCTCCTAGAAAAGCGTACTTTTCAAATAATGAATATCATGGATATTTATATACAAGTAATTTAAAAGGAAGAATTAAAATGTTTATCAAAGACTCGATAAAGCCGAATCATAGAACATTGTACGATGATTTGAAGAAATTAAAATCAAATAGACAAGAAGATATTAGTGTTAAAGATATTCCTATTGAAAAAGTTGAAGAACAAATGTCAGTTCAATCAAATATAGGTACTGTTCCTGTACCTATACCGAATAAAACAAAAGAACCTCTAAAACAAGATGTTACGCAACTACAGCAAGAAAAAGCAATGGTTATACCAGAAACTAAAACCTTCATTGATTATAATGTGCCAGTAGGAGATGTTAAATTTGATAAGGTTGATCCTATTAAAATAACTAACGATGTACAAAAGTTAAAAGAAAACATAAGCAATATACCAGACTTTGTTCCATTTACCCCAAAATCACAATCTAAAGTAGTAGTAGATCAAACCAAAATTGATTTTTCAAAGACACAAAAGCCTATAAAGAAAAACAAGGAGGAGAATAAATAATGTCATCTAGAATGTATCTGACTCCAAAAGACCATGAGGTTCTTAAATTTGTTGAAGAAAACGGGAGTATTACGATAGAGGAAACAAGAAAAATATTCTACAACATACAGAAAAATGGTTATGAAATAGCAAGGCGAAGATTAGCTAAACTAGTAACCTACAATAAGTTAAAAGTTTCTAGAGACATGATAAGTAATCAAAATATTTATTATATTACTAAGAAATTGAGTTATCACAATATACTTTCACTTGATTATTATGCTTCACTTGTATCTGCTGGAGTTAATATAGTTTATTTTGAACGAGATAAGGAATGGATGGATAGAAAATATATAAGTGATGCCTATTGTTGCTATCATGTTGGTGGTAAAATGTTTTTTGATATAGTCGAAGTAGTTAGAACTCATGCTCTAGATGTAGATAAGTATTTAAAAATGTATGAATCACACGAGCCACAAGAACTTTGTAATAGTATTTACAGAAGAGAAGGTGGAGAAGTAGATATAAATAGGTTTCCAAGGCTTATCGTTATAGATAATGTTAGTCATAAAAATGAATTATATGTAAATGATCAAATAAAGATATACCAATTAGATTTTCAACTAAATAACTTCACTAAAATATTATTATAATCTGTAACACACTATATAGTTTAAGCATATAACAATACTATAGAGTATAACTATAAGTCCTTATGCCTACAAATACTATAAGCTAAATACAGTAAAATAGCAGTTTAAAAAAATGCTATTAGAGGACTACGAGGCGACAGCGAGTAATAGTCCTCTTTCATGCAAACGAATTTGCGTGAAAAATTGTTCGGCTCAGTTCCAAATAATTACATAAATAAATTTAATTACAAAATATGTAACCAAACATATAGTACAATCATATTATGGCATTAGGTACTTTAACATATTTTAGACATATTAAATAAATTCCCCATATATTACATACAAAAGGCAGATACAATCCCAAAAGTATAAATTTACTATCTTAATATTTTTGATTGTATTGGTGGCTAATGATAGTCCTAAGTGACTACTAAACTAATGATAATGCTAATCACTATATTAATTCTATATATCTACACTGATATTTAATGCTCAAGTGGTAAAGGTTAAGCGTAGTAGACTTTATCCTAACTAACTGGGTAAGTTAAATATCGTGATAGGTATATGTGAATTAATGTAGGGGTTAGTGGTTATCATTTAGTTCTAGTAGTTATACTTAGGATTTATTTATTAGTCACAGAATTTACAATTAAAAGGTATTAGGAAGACAAAATTTAAACAAAAGGTAGATACCTGTACTAATGTATAGAAATTAAAATACAAAAAACAGCACAAATACAAAGGAGTGATTAATATGAATTTACTAATGGGTTTAATGGTAGCAAAAGCAATTGGTTCTAAAAAGGTTAATCCAAAGCGATTAGGTAAATCAATTAGAAAAGAAGCAAAGTTTTGGGTACAATTAATAACCGAATTAGTACAATTGACTAGCATGATTTTCAAATTTATATTTGTTGGATTAGGATTTATTTATAGTAAGTGTATTTGCCAGACTAGAATATTTGAAGAAGAAAAACTTCCTGAGAATGTTATTAA
>NZ_JBXKIW010000029.1:0-12620 GCF_056995035.1 Romboutsia sp.
ACTCTAAGGCTAAAGAATACAATTTAATAGGATTCGGAAATGCTAGGTCGGACAAAATGAGCGTATTAATGGAAGAGAGAATTAAAGCTATTTCAAATAAGATAATAATGGAATTAAAAACTTTAGGTGTATCTAGAATAGATTATATTATAAAAAATGAAGATATATATGTTTTGGAAGTTAATAGTGTATTAATATCATCGTATGAAAGTACTGTAACACCTATGTATAAAGCTAATAATATAAATATAGCTGATGAAGTTATAAAAGCAGCTATAAGAACGTTTTAAAATTATAGACATTGAAAAGGTGATAAAATATGAAAAAGGTGATATTTGTAACATATGGTGGAGGGCATGTAAAAGCATTGCTGCCTATAATTAAGAAGCTCCAAAGTGAAGGAAAGTATGCTATACAGGTTCTAGGATTAACAGTTGCTAGTAAAATTTTGAAAAATAATAATATAGAGTGTATTAATTTGATAGACTTAATTGAAAATAAAGAAGTAATAGATATTGGTAAGAAATTAGCATTAAAAGAACATAATAAAGAATTAGGTGTTTCATACAATGAGAGTATTGCGTATTACGGTATTGGTATGTATTATTTGATAAAGCAACATGGAGAAAGAAAGGCGTATGATATTTTTAATAGTATAGGAAGGAAGTCTTTTTTACCTATTGAGTTTTTCTATGAAGTTTTGAAAAACAATAGTGTCGATTTACTAGTAACGACAAGCTCTCCAAGATTTGAAGAAGCATCATTATTAGCCGCAGACAAATTAGGAATAAAAAGTATTAGAATAGAGCAGTTGTTTGCCCAAGGGAATACGCCAATATTGGAAAATACTACCTACTGCGTTCTAAATGAATTTGTCAAAAATAAATTATTAGAAAAAGGCATAGAAAAAAGTAGAATATTAGTAACAGGTCAGCCTGCATTTGACAGTATGGACATAGATGAAAAACAACTTAAATTATTGAAAAAAGATATAATGACAGATAAAAAAATAGTCCTATGGATAAGTCCAGGAAACAAAGATAATGAGCATATATTAAGATATTTGATTGACTTAGAGAAAGAAAGAAATGATATTAAACTAATTATAAAGATACATCCAAATGAAACTGAAAATATTTATAAAGAAATAATTAGGACAAGTGAATCAAGTGCTATTATAGCTCGTGAAAATTTACATGAATTAATATTATTATCTGACGTAGTTATAGTAGAAGTATCAGCAGTTGGATTAGAAACTATACTACTAGATAAAGAGTTAATAACTATAAACTTTACTGGAGAAAAAGATAGAGTTCCATATGCACAAACTGGAGCAGCAAAAGGAGTTTATAAAATAGAAGAACTTGAAGAAAGTATAGTAGGTGTTTTATATAATGAAATAGTGAGAGCCGAACTAAAGAAGAATAGAAAATCTTATAAAATTGGCAGAAAAGCTACTCAAAATATTTATGAGATTATAAATAAGTTACTAGGTTAAGGAGCAATATTTTTTATGATATGTAGAGAAGAAATATTATCAGGTATGGATAGATTATATTCACTATTAATAACGCTCAGTTTTATATGCACCTTTATGAGTTTTAATTTTATGCAAATTTCTGGAATACAAGTTGCTGATAAATTAGTAATATTATTTTTAGCTTATACAGTTTTGATATTTAATATAGATAAATACTGTAAAATTAAAGTAATAGATATTTTACCTCTTGTATTATGGATATTTATTAATATAATCTCAGCTTTAAATGCACAATACAAAAGTGTGGCATTTGCATTTACTCTTAACTATATTGTTCAAGTTATTTTATTTATAAGTTTTATTATTTTATTTTCGAACTATAAAATAGATAGGATTAAAATATTTAGAAATATTTATATAATAGCAGTTATTATAGGAGCAATAGGTATAATTGAATATTTCAACTATGAATTGATGAGTAATGTATTATCAATTTTCAGAGAAAAACAATACCTATATGGTAGAGTATCATCTTTATTTGAAAATCCAAATCATTTTGGAACTTTTATGGCGCTTAGTTTGATTATAGGTGTATATTTTTTAATAAAAAGTAAGAAAAATATTCCTATTAATATACTAGGAAATATAGTTATATTAATAGGAATATTGATATCGGGATCGAGGTCAGCATTAATATTTTCCATATTAGGAATTGTAATACTAATATATAACTTGAAAATATATACTGATTTAAAGATAAAGAAAGAATTTATTGTTCTAACTATATGTATGGGAATGATATTTATAAGTAGTAATGTAAGCGAGTTACAAAGGTTTGGTACGATGATAGATGGAATCAAAAGTGGAAATTTAGAGATGGCAACTGGAAAAAGAAGTAGCATATGGGGATATGCGTTAGAAATGGGAAAAGAATCACCGTTATTTGGAATTGGGAATGGAAACGTACAAAAGCAAATGGAGAATTATATGGAACAAAGTTTTGGGACACATAGCTTGTATATCAGTTTATTAGTAGAGAACGGAATTATAGGTTTTTTAGCTTTTTTTATATTTATAATTGTGACATATAAAAAATCTAAATATATAAAAAGTAAGGATTTGAGGGCTATTTTCAACTCTCTTTCAATTACACTTATATGTACTCAATTTACGGAAATGCAATTAGCTAATGTGTTCCAAACGATATTTATTTTTTGGTTTGTGTTTTCAATACCATACGATAGAAATAGAGAGGGTGGTTATTATGAGTAATATAAGCATATTAGATTGTACTTTAAGAGATGGTGGATATATAAATGATTGGAAATTTGATAGGTTCAATATAGTACGAATAATTAATTCATTAGGTGAATCTAATATTGATATTATTGAATGTGGATATATAAGCGAAAAAAAAGAAAGTACTAAAGATAATACTATATTTTCTGATATAAGTGAAATAGAATCTTTAATATGTAAAGGAAATTCAAAATCTTTATATGTAGCGATGATAAATTTAGGAGAATATGATGTTAATAAGTTGCCAGTAAAGTCTGGTAATATAAAATTAGATGGTATAAGGTTAGTTTTTCATAAAAAAAATTGGAAACAAGCCATAAAAGATATAGAAATAATATGTAATAAAGGATATAAGGTATTTGTACAGCCGATGGTAATTTTAAATTATTCAGATGAGGAAATATTATCTTTGATTAAAGCTTGTAACGAGTTAAATATATATGCTTTTTATATAGTTGATAGCTTTGGAGCTATGAAAAATACAGAAATTATTAGAATTAGTCATATAATAAAACATAATTTACGAGAAAATATTAATATTGGATTCCATGGTCATAATAATTTGCAACTAGCTTATTCAAATGCAGTTGAATTTATAAATACTTGCAAAGACAGAAATATAATAATAGATTCTTCTATATTTGGTATGGGTAGAGGTGCTGGAAATTTACCTGCTGAGCTAATTTTAAATTACTTAAATTTGAATTATAAAGGTAAGTATTCTATAGAACCATTATTATATATCATCGATAGTTATATATCTAGGATATATAATAAAAAATACTGGGGATACTCTATGGCACATTATTTATCAGCTACTTATAATTGCCATCCAAATTATGCTACGTATTTAGTAGATAAAAAGACACTTACTATATCAGATATTGAAGAAATATTAAAATATTTAGAGTGTGATAAAAAAGTAGATTATGATAAAGAATATATTGAAAAATTGTATAGTGACTATAATTCTAAGATACTAGAAAGTAATAATGATTTAATTGATTTCAAAAAAAATATAGTAGATAAAGATATATACTTATTAGCACCAGGAAAAAGTCTTACGGAAAATTTACAAAAAATAAACAAAAATAATTCTATAGTAATAACAATAAACCATGTTTTGAATAAATTTGATTCAGATTATTCTTTTTTCAGTAATCAAAAAAGGTATATAGAATATAGAGATAAAGTTTTAAGTGAAGAAATTTCGGATGTTAAAAGAAAATTTATTTGTACGTCAAATGTCAAACATGAAGAACAAAAAAGTGATGTAATAGATATCAGCTATCATAACATATTAGGAAGTACTGTGGATGCTAGAGATAATTCTATGATAATGATTTTAAACTTATTGAAAATTTTAAATAAAAAAGAAGTATTTATTTTAGGCTTTGATGGTTTCTCAAAAGATTCTAGTTATTGTGAAGAATATCTGGAATATGAACTTAATGAATTACAAATGAATGCGAAAAATATAAATATAGAGAAAGAAATAGATATATTAAGTAAAGATTTAAATATTTATTTTGTTACAGATAGTATATATAATAAAAATTTAAGAGAAGTGGCAATAGCTGTATGTGAGTAGGTAGCGTAAAATTTCTATTTAAAACAATGAATACATTATGCAATTAATTACATTTTAAATAAAAAGGAGGATTTTATGAAGATTATAGGTGTTATTCCAGCTAGATATAAATCATCAAGATTCGAAGGTAAACCACTAGCTGATATAAATGGGAAGCCAATGATATGGTGGGTATATCAACAAGCAATTAAAGTTAAAGAACTTGATGAGGTATATGTAGCAACGGACGATAGTAGGATTGAAACGGTATGTAAAAAACTACAGATGAATGTTGTGATTACAAGTGATAAACATGCAACTGGAACGGATAGAGTTGGTGAAGTAGCTAGAAAAATAGATGCAGACGTATATATTAATATACAAGGTGATGAACCTACAATACAACCTCATGTTATAAGCGAGGCCATAAAGCCATTTTATGATAATGAAGATGAGATTTTTGTTACAAATATGATGACAGAAATAAAAAAGAATTATGAAATAGTAGATAATACAGTTCCAAAAGTGGTTGTAAATAAAGATGGATATGGTGTTTTTTTATCAAGACTTCCAATACCATACCCTAAAAATGAAGATACATTATATTATAAGCAGGTTTGTGTTTATGGATTTACACCAAAAGCACTAGAATTTTATTGTAATTCAGAACGTGGGTGTATAGAAAAAGTAGAAGATATAGAAATACTAAGATTTATAGAGACAGGATATAAAGTAAAGTTTATAAAAACGGATGAAGATACAATAGCGGTAGATACAAAACAGGACTTAGAAAGAGTTAAATTATTTATGAAAAATAAATAGAAAGGAAGTATATATGGGAATATTGATGGAGAAGAGTATTATAATTTTTGATTTTGATGGAGTCATTTTAGAATCTATGGATATTAGAGATTTAGGATTTAGAGAAATTTTTAATGAATATGATGAAAAAAAAGTAGAAAATTTAATAGAATATCATAGGATAAATGGAGGACTGTCAAGATTTCATAAAATAGAATATTTCTATACAAAAATTCTAAAAAAAAATATAAATGAATGTGAAATAAAAAAATATGCGGAAAAATTTTCGGAAATTATGAAAAGAGAGTTGGTAAATTCTAAATATCTTATAGGTGATTGTATTAATTTTATAAAAAATAATAGCGAAAATTATAGTATGCATATAGCATCGGGATCAGAAGAGATAGAATTAAAATATATATGTGATAAATTAGATATAAAAAAATATTTCAAATCAATACATGGATCACCAACACATAAAAATGATTTGGTAAGAAATATTATAAAGGACAATAATTATGATGATAAAAATATAGTTTTAATTGGAGATTCTATAAATGATTATGAAGCAGCTTTAAAAAATAATATAACATTTATAGCATATAATAATTCTAAATTAAAAAATATTGATAGCACTTATGTTGAATTATTGAGTCAGATATAAAAAAAGCCTCTTTATAAAAATTTAAAAATTTTTATAAAGAGGCTTTTTTTACGTTATATTGTAGAAAAATATGGTAAAATGTAATTTGGAAATTTAATAAATTATATTATTTTAAAATAATTACTTTAAGTACGACAGGAAATATAAAAATGACAATATAATTCAAGTAATATTAAGGAGTAAACAATGAAAAAGAAGATATATTTAGTTTTAAGTATATTATGGATGAGTATTATATTCTATTTATCAAATCAACCAGCTACAGTATCAACGTGTCAGTCAGGTGGAACTATAGAATTGTTAAGTAGTATACCACTTATAGGTAGTATAATAAATAGTATGATGAAAATAGGCATAGCACAATTTATAATTCGTAAATGTGCACATATGTTTTTATATTTTGTACTAGCTATACTTATATATATAACTATAAATAAAAATTCGGATGTGAAAACACATGTTACATCATTTGTATTGACTGCACTTTATGCGTGTACAGATGAATTTCATCAGTTATTTATAGAAGGAAGAAGTGGAGAGATAAGAGATGTAATGGTAGATTCTACTGGAGCATTGATAGGATTAATAATCATATTTTTATTAATGAAAATAAGTAAGCACTCAAAAGTAAGTGCTCAAAATTAAAGGATTAAAATACTATGATATTTTAACTAAAGGAGTAGACAAAAATGGAATTAAGCTCATTAATTGAAGAGTTTATAAGAAGTTATGGTCCTATTAGTATATTTTTAATAGTTGCACTAGAGTATGCAAATGTCCCTCTACCAAGTGAAGTTGTACTACCTTTGGTAGGAATATTGGCACTAGAGTTTGATATGAATTTGTTTGTGACTATATTAGTATCTATTTTAGGTGGAGTATTTGGTTCTATAATTAATTATTATGTAGGATATAAGTTTGGAAATCCCCTTTTATATTTTTTAAAATCTAAATATCCTAAAACTAAAAAAGCTATAAAACAGTCATATAGATGTATGACAAAATATGATAAAGCATCGGTTATGTTATCAAGACTTGTTCCAGTTGCAAGGACTTTTATATCTATAGTTGCAGGTGTTACCAGAATGAATGTAGTTTTGTTCACGTTATATTCTGCTATAGGTATAACAATATGGAATATTTTTCTTATAAGTATAGGATACATAGTTGGAAATAATATGAATTTGATAGCTGAAATTTTAGGAAATTACTCTATTATAATTACTATCATATTAGCTATAGTATGTTTTGTTATTTATATAAAAAAAAGAAAAGAAAAGAAGAGATAGATAGAAAAGAGCTAAATGTTTGATATGTGTGAAGTTATATAATAAAGAAGAGGTGGTTATAAGTACGATATATCCACCTAAGGTATTTAGCCACAAATCTATCTACAGTCTCTTTATAAGTTAACTATAGCATCTATTGCTATTAGCTTAACTCAAGTGTTTTTTCAGAAGCTCCTTTTAAATCATTTTGAGTATGATTATTATAAGTTAAATCAACTTCATCTAAAGGAATAACTTTAGTCTTATGCTTAACTTTATAACCTAAATATAAAACTAAAAATAAAGGAATACCTATATAAGAAGCTATTAAACCATTCCAATCAATACCTTTTGGTGTTATAAATGAATAACCTTGACCTATAATGATAATAATACACATTAAAAGTGCTAATATAGGTCCCAAAGGATACCATTTAGCCATATATTTTAAATCTTTTAAATCATTACCTTGATGTACATAAGCTTTTCTAAATCTATAATGGCACATTGCTATACCAACCCATGCTATAAATCCTGCAAGACCAGATGCAGCAACTAGCCAAACATAAACAGTACTTTCTGAAAATACTGCAGTTAAGAAACTTGCAGAAGCTACTAGTGTAGTTAAAATTAAAGCATTTACAGGAACTCCATTTTTATTAGTTTTAGAAAACACCTTAGGTGCAAGACCTTCTTGAGCCATTGAGTGAAGCATTCTAACTGATGCATACATACCACAGTTACCAGCAGATAATACAGAAGTTAATATAACTGCATTCATAAGTGACGCAGCTCCAGCTATTCCAGCTCTTTCAAAAACCATAGTAAAAGGACTTTCTGAAACACTTGCTTGTGTAAAAGGTATTATAGCACCTAAAACAATTATAGTTCCTAAATAGAATATTAATATTCTCCAAAATATTGAATTTACAGCTTTTGGTATAGTCTCTTCAGGATTTTCACTTTCACCAGCAGCAACTCCTATAAGTTCAGTACCTTGGAAAGAGAAACCTGCAACTAAGAAAATAGCAAACATTGATTTTATTCCACCGTGGAATGGTCCACCAGCTATATTATAATTTTGAAATCCTATTTTATTTCCACCCATTATTCCAAAAATCATTAATACACCTATTATTAAAAATATAATTACAGTCAATACCTTGATTCCTGCAAACCAATACTCAGATTCACCAAAGACTTTTGATGATAAAAGATTTAATCCAACAATTATTGTTAAAAATAATATGCTCCAATAAAATCCATTAATGTTAGGGAACCAATATTTCATAATCAAAGACCCAGCAACCATTTCAGCAGCTATTGTTATAGCCCAGTTATACCAGTAGTTCCATCCAAGTGCAAATCCAAGTGCAGGATCAATAAATTTAGTAGCATAAGAACTAAATGAACCAGATATAGGCATGTAAGTTGCCATTTCTCCTAGGCTAGTTATTAAAAAATAAACCATAAAACCTATTAAACTATAAGCTGCTAGAGCACCTCCAGGTCCAGCTTGATGAATTGTATTTCCCATTGCAAGGAATATACCAGTTCCTATAGAACCGCCTAAAGCTATCATGTTTAAATGTCTTGCACTCAAACCTCTTTTTAATTCGTTATTTTGTTCACTCATTTTAATTACCCTCCTTATGGGATTAAATTTCCATAAGTAAGTAACTAAGATAATACAGATATTTTTACAAATAAAAAATGCCATAGGAATATTCCCATGACATAAATACGAAAATTGCATATCAAAAAAGACATGAAAGTATCGTAAGTTTTCATTGAAAATAGCTCTCCACAAAAAAATTGTGACAGTCATATGTATATTATACATATGCCCAGCAAGTAGTGTTAAGGCAATTAACTACTCACTTCGGCGAAATTTCCTTTCATATTACTTCATCGAGCTTACCTCCATAATATTACTTTTAAATTTCGCGCCTCCATCTCAGTTATCTACTTTGTATTTGTATATAATTATAAACCAAATTATAAATAAGTCAATATATATATTTTAAAGTTCCTACATTTTTATTTATTATTTAAAATCATATAAAACGTATTACAAAATTCTACAAAATAGGAACTTATTTGATATTTATTCGTACTATATATTAAGAAATTCATTATAGGAATTTCTTAATATATAATACAATGGAGAGATGCAAAAATGAGTTGTCAAAATAATAAGTGCCAAAGAGATTATTCAAATAACTATTTTAAATGTCATAAAGAAGATGAATGTAATAAATGTCATAAAAAGGATGAATGTTTTAAATGTCGTAGAGAAGATGGTGGAGAAATGCATGTTCATGAATACTCAGAAAGTGTTAAACTAGCGGAAGAAGAAGATGACAGACATAACCATCGTGGTGCAGGAGTTACAGGTGAACCTATACTAATAAACAATGGAACAAACCATGTTCACAAGATTAAGGATAATACAGATTTCTTTGATCATTTCCATCTAATATGCGTTACAACTGGTCCTATGATTAGGATACTCGATGAGAATGGTATAGATACTGGTAAACATGTCCATCTAGTAAAGGGAAATACTACTATTTTTGATGAACATTGTCATCCATTCCTTTTCACTACTCAAATTCAAGCACCTTTATTACCTTTACAAGATTGTCCTACTAGAGGGTAATTAAATTTACTAAGGACCATGATAATAAATTTCATGGTCTTTTTTGCATATATAAAAAAACGTACTGATAAATTCAGTACGTTTTTATTTTTAAATTTAGATATATTGAAATTAATTATATAATTTAAGAATTTAGTTATAAATATACTTTAAAATATTCTTAAACAAGAGAATAATTATTTTTTAAATATGCCAAATGGCTTTCCAACTGGTAAAAATACTCTTCCAAAGTGAGGATTTAATACAGCAGCAGCAGAACCATAGAATGATGCTATTGATACTAATAATTCAGAATACGCTGCAAATTGATGACTAGCATGTTCTGCTATACCAAATGTAGTCAATGTTAACCCTATGAATAAACAATCTATAAGTACAAATATTATAAATAATACCTTATGAGTTTCCATTGCTCCTATAGTCATAAATAATGAGAATATTAAGTACCCTAAGAAAGCAAATCCTAATTGTTTAACATCAGCAGCTGCTGCCATTTCAGGACCAAATACTCCATTTTGTATTAACCATGTAAATCCAACTGCATACCAGAAAAATGCAAAACCACCAAAAGCAGTAGCTCCAAATGTATTGTTGTGTTTGAAGTCATTTATACAGGCAAATAATTGAGCAGTAGCTCCTAAAAATATTGCCCATGGTAAAATTAATGATACCCCTGAAGTTAATCCTAATTTTTGAGATGATGCAACTAATGTGATCATTGCTAGTCCAAAAAGTCCTAATGCTGAAGGGTCAGCTGTTACAACTTTTACTTTTGTTTCATTTGTCATTGTTAATCCTCCTATAAGTCTAAATACTACATAAAAAATTTTATGTATACAAAATACTTATTTATATTATCACAAGTTTCATTATAAGTATATAAAAAAAATCTATAAATAAATAAGATTATTATAATCTCCTTGTAGTAAATATAAAAAAGAAAACATATTATAATAGTGCTAATTATAATAGTGGTAAAAATATCTATTATGAAGGTTTTTTAAAATGTCTAAAAAGTACAATAAATATAGTAAAGAATTAAAATTAAAGGCTGTAGATGTGTGTATTAATAATAGTATGAGCGAAATCTAAAACACAGTTCAAAGGTGCGGATTAAAAAGGTATTAATGAAGTTAATATTAATTTGTTACCTAAGGAATATGGGATTAGTGTTACTCAGGTTAGGAATGTAGTTAGGGGTATGTGATCGTCTTTACCATTAAAATATATGAAAAGGTAGTAGTATAAAATAATAAAAAATATAAATAAACAGAAAAAATTACAAAATTCGACAATTAAGAAGTGTATAATATAATTTAGAATGTATTAAATATAAATTAGATAAAAAAATATATAAAGAGGAGAAAAAATATGTCATTTTTTAACAATATAAAGGTTATGAAAGATTCTATATCAAAAACGGCAAGTAATATAACTAGTAATATCGCAACGACTAGTATGGAGCAATCAAATTTATCTAGAATAAATAAAGAAATAGATACACTTAACTCAGAGATAGATTCAGCATGCACTCAAATTGGGAGAAAATTTCTTGAGTATGTAATAGAGACAAAGGAAATGCCAGGGATAGATGTAACAGATGTACTAAATGTATTAGATCCAAAAATGTCTAGGAAAGCTGAGTTAGAAAAAGAGATAATAGAAATACAAAAAAGATTAAAAGACCAAATGAAAATACAAGAAAAATCAAGATTTGAAGATGAATATAGAAGAGAAAAAGAAAAATTAGATAAAGCTCTAGCTATGGATATAATATCTCAAGACGAATATGAGAAAAAGATAAATCAATATAGAATAAGATTAGACAACTTTGAACAAATAAAAAAAATAGAGCAACAATATGAGTTCGGGATTATAACAAGAGGAGAAAAAGAAATAAAAATAAATCAATTAACAAAATAGAGGATGACCTATTTATAGGTCATTATTTTGATTTAGATTCTTAATATAGAAGTAATAAGTGCAGCATTTAAAATATCAAGTGTTATAATTATAATTGGATTTATAGGTGCTATAATTTATTTCAAAGAAAACAAAGAATATAGAATATGTGAAGAAAATAAATATGCTTAATATATATTTATAAGTAGTAGGTTGGATTTAAATAATAAACAGTTAATTTAAATATAATACTTATATTAAAATGGCACTTAAAAAATCCGTATACAGCTTAGTCATAAAATAGTTGGATTATATACGGATTTTTATTTTAATTATTTGAATTTTTGGGGGAATTGCTTGATTATACCATCTGATAGTGTATCAGCAAACATAATCATGTGCTCTTCACCTTTGTCATATGCCTCTATATCTGCTTTCCAATCCTTATTTAATATAGCAACAGTTTGATCTGTAAGTAACTGTAAGTGTTTATATAACATATCTTTTAAAACTTTATTTGAATAGTTAGGATTAGCACTGCTTAAAAAATCAGCTATTTTATCAGCATTTTCATACCATAACTTATTATATTTTTCTAAATCATCTTTATTGCCATTCTTAGCAGCATCAACAACTTGTCCAGCAATTGTTATATGTTCTCTTAACAATGCAGAAAGTTTATTTCCAGCTTCTTCACCATAATAGGGTTTGATTGAATTACCAATATCATCTTGATTTTTAAGAAGTCTTTCTAATACAAAATCTTTATCTTCAAGTGAAGCTATATCACTTATAATGAAGTTTCTAGTCCATAATACATGGTCAATCCAAAGTTTTCTTTCGTCCAATTTTAAATCAACCATAGATTTGTTATAGCAAATATCTTTAATGCTTGTATTTTCCATAGCTTGAATTTTAAATGGTACTAAAAATAAAATTGAGTAAAATAAAAATACTAAAACACTTTTTGAAAT
>NZ_JBXKIW010000030.1:0-18089 GCF_056995035.1 Romboutsia sp.
TAGATTTTTACAATAATAAAAGATTACAGAAAAAACTAAAAGGCCTGTCTCCGATGGAATACCGAGAGCAGACCTTAGTTGCTTAATTTTTATTTTTTGCACTGTCTACTTGACAGGGAGCAGTTCATTAATAGTAACTACACTTTTTATTAAATTTATATCTTAGAAAAATCGCTTATAATCATTATCGCAATCTAAATAAACTTTTTTCCACCTTTTAATCTTTATTTTCTTACTCTAATTTTAGTTGATAAACCAAGAACCTTTCTTGGCTATCTTTATTATATAAATCATTTAATATAATTTCATCTTTTAAAATAAATGGTGTTTCATTTTCTAAATAATATATATAATCATCTGATGGATAATATAAAATTAACTCAACATTTCTTTCATGTTCGTATACCGAATTTAATATATTATCTATAATCTTTCTAAATATCTTTACAGAGAATGGGTTAAAGAAATAAAATTTATTTTCTAATATACTAATTTCATATTCTTGTGCAAAACAACATTTAAAATCAATTTTACTACTACTTCTTTTATGTTTTTTCAAGTAGGTTTCTTTATTACAAAGACAATCATGATAGTATTTTTCATCCATTTCTATTCCTGTTACAGTTGATTTGAAAAAGTAATTCATATAAAAATTAAGTCTTCCTTTACCACATCCAAAGTCAACTATATGGTCATCTTCTTCTACATTATACTCTTTAAATAATATTTCTAAAGCTTTATACGATGTTGCCTGATATGGATGATAGTGAGCTATTTTCTCACTCCAAAGTTCTTCTCCTGTTGTGTTTATATTTAATAGCTTTTCATAAGATTGCTCTTCCATAGTTATCCTCCTCTAATATCTTTATTTTTATAAAAAAACTGGCTCCTAATGAGTGCCAGTTTTGATTGTACATTTTTATTTGAAATTTTCTGGATAAACAGCAGTTGCCATTTCCTTTAATGCTTTGACTGCATTTTGAGATGGACGAGATGATACATTTGCATTTATTAAAAATACTTGATTTTCTTTTATTGCATTTATATTTTCCCATCCCTTACGAGCTTTTATTTCTTCAGTTGAATTTTCTACATAATCTACATTAGTTAATATTATATCTGGGTTAGCATCTATTACAGCTTCTTCACTTGGACTTATCCATGACTTTTCATTTTTAAATATATTTTCTGCTCCAATAAGTTCTATCATTTCATTTAAGAATGTTGAGTTACCAAAACTATATAAACTTGGTGCTGGAGCTATTTCAAAATATACTTTCTTTTTATCAGTTATAGTGTCACCTATAGCTTTTATTTCTTCAACTTGTTTTTTCATATTATCTATTATCTCTTGACCTTTGTCTGTAGTATTAGTAATATCCGCCATAAACATTATATCATCATAAATTCCTTGGATACTGTTACTAACTGGTATGTATACTACACTTATTCCAGCTTCTTGTATAAGTTTAAATGGATCTTGGCTACTTCCGCTTTTGTTATGTCCTGATGCTATTATTATATCTGGGTCTAGTGCTATTATTGCTTCTGCATCTGGATTTAAAAAATCTATTTTTTCAATATTTTTATCTAATCCATCTATACCTGATGAATATTTGTCTACTGCAACTAATTTATCTGATAAACCTAATTCTACTAATACTTCTGTGTTTGATGGTGCTGTTGATATTATTCTTTCCATTTTACTTGGAAGTTTTACTTCATTTCCTTCTCTATCTGTTACAATTTTTTCTTTTGGCGTGCATCCAACTATTGCTAACATAACCACTAAAATTGTAGCTAAAATCGATGTTATCCTTTTTGTCATTTCTAATTCTCCCTCTGATATTCGTACTATTTTAACACAAATATATTATAATGTATAATTTTATATTTTTTGTGTCAAAATCGTGTCAAAATTATTTATTTGATATATTTTTTTATAATTATTAAATTAAGCAATATAAAAAGCTATAATTCACAGTGAACTGTAGCTTTTTATATTAAAATTTATTATATATTATAAAATTTAATTCGTACTTTAACTAATTTAAGATTTTGCTCTTTGCTTTTATATAAGATATTTTTCTTTTGTATTTTCCCATATGGTAATGTGTATTGATAGTAAATATTCCACATATTATTATCATAAAGTAATATACAAACCCTCCATATAAAAATACTGCATATCCCATAAGTTCCTTTGGAAATGCATTTGCAAATATAGTTAAAAATGCTATCTCATTTGCTCCTATATTACCTGGAGTTGGAACTGGCGACACTGCCATATATAAAAATACTTGAAGAGTCAATATGTTAAAATAACTTAAACCACTTAAATTAAATGCTTTATAAATACAATATGCTATACTGAAATATATACTAAGTTGTATAAATGTTAATACTAAACTTAAAACTAAAGCTTTTTTGTTTTTTATAAACATTTTTATAGAATGGCTATATTCGTCTATATATAAGTTTATAAGAGATTTTTTATTTTTTATTTTTTTTAATATCTTTAATCTACATAATATATCTATAATAAAATTCACTATAAATTTCATTTTCTGTGGCCTAAATACTATTAGCATTCCGATAAACAACATAAATACATTCATGCACATTCCGGCTGTCATTAATATCATTATTGAAGGCATTTCTATTTTTAAAAATTTTATATTTGAGGCTATAAAGCATCCACAATAAATTGTGACCATAGCTTGATATATTACTGTTTTATTTGTTACTATAGCTATAGATTTACTAAGACTTACATTATACTGCGTTAAAGTATATACCTGTATTGGCTGACTTCCAGAAGCAAATGGTGTGACTAAATTATAGTAAAAACCCATTGTAGCCATTTTAAATCCGATAAATTTCACCTTAGTCTTTTCTATTGAGCTTATTATTATATGAAGTATTAATGATTCAAATAATATATAAACTAGCATTAAAAAGATTCCTAGCATTATATAATTTTTGTTAACTATTTTTATTACATGAGGTATTAATGTTATATCTAAAGTTGTCGATACTAAATAGGTTGTAAGGCATATTATAAACAATAATGATCCATATTGTATAAAAGCTTTTTTCTTCTTAGTCAATTTTGTCATAATCTTTCTCCTAATTTTTATTAACCATTAATACATCATATACTATTTTGTAGCTTATATGCAATACCTTTGATTCATTTTACATACCTTTAATAATATAAAAATGTGGTGTTTCAAAATAATTTTTATAATCATCAGAGACACCTTTTTTTATAAAAATATAACTATTTAACATATCTTATAATTTTGAGATAGCTCCTTATTATCTATCAATTATATATCAAGTTTATTTATATTCTCTTTCATTATTTCTATAGAATTATTTAATTTAGTTTTTTCTGTGTTTTCTAGTGCTAGATGTATAACCTCCCTCACTCCATCTTTATTTACAATACTTGGAACTGCTATATAAACGTCATTTTGATTGTATTCTCCATTTAAAAATGAAGATACTGTTAAAACACTATTTTCATTTTCAAGTATTGCCCTAGTTATTCTAGCTAAAGCCATACCTATTCCATAGTATGTAGACTTTTTACAATCTATTATTTTGTAAGCTATATTTCTAACTTCATCCTCTATTTGTTCTAAGTCTCCAAATTCTATTTTGTCATCTTTTCTCGATGCTATTTGGTATATTGGCTGAACTCCAGAGAATGCATAACTCCATGCAACAAATTGAGAATCACCATGTTCTCCCATTACATATGCATTTATATCTTTTGGATTTACATCTAACCTTTCACTTAATGTATATCTAAGTCTTGCTGAATCTAGAGTTGTACCCGAACCTATTACTTTTGACTTTTCATACCCTGATAATTTCCATGCTACATAAGTCATTATATCAACCGGATTTGTAGCTATTAATAATATTCCACTAAATCCTGATTTTTTTATTTCATTTATTATAGATTTCATTATTTTAGTATTTTTATGTAATAAATCAAGTCTCGTTTCACCTTCTGATTGTATTGCTCCTGCTGTTATACATATGATATATGCATCAGAGCAATCACTATAATTCCCTGCATATATTTTCATTTTTCTAGGTGCAAAGCTAAGCCCGTGATTTAAATCTATAGCCTCACCTTCTGCTCTTTTTTTATCTAAATCTATTAAAACCAATTCTTCACAAGTTCCTTGATTTAACATAGAGTAAGCATAACTCATTCCAACCATCCCAGTTCCCACTACTACTACTTTATTATTTTTCATTATTTTTCCTCCTAATTGTATAATTAACTCTTATATAATAATTTTCCCTAAACTTAAATCTGTAAACTTAATTTTTACATTTTACAAGTAATTTTGAATTGTTTTCTGTTAAAATCTGAATAATAAGTGTATAATTAAAAATACACTAATTTATAAAACACAAAAGGAGTAAAAAATGACAACATTTAATGAATTGAATTTAAAGCAAAATACAATAGATGGATTAAAAAAGCAAAACATAGAAGCACCTACAGAAGTTCAATCTTTATCTATAGGTAAAATATTAGAAAATAAGGATTTATTAGTTAATGCGCAAACTGGAAGTGGTAAAACCCTAACTTACTTAATACCTATGTTTGAAAAAATAGATACTACTAAAAGAGAAACTCAAGTATTAGTACTTGCACCTACTCATGAATTAGTAATGCAAATAGTAGAACAAGCTAAGATACTATCTACAAATTCAAATATGGATGTAACTGCTTTTTCTTTAATAGGCGAAGTTAATATACAAAAGCAAATAAAGAATATAAAAGCAATAAAGCCTCACATAGTTGTTGGAACTTGTGGAAGAGTGCTAGATTTAATACAGCAAAAAAAATTAAAAGCTCATAATATAAAAACTATAATATTAGATGAAGTTGATAGCTTACTTAGCGGAAAGAATATTGATACTGTTAAGAGCATAATAAAAACTACATTAAGAGACAGGCAACTTTTAGGTTTCTCTGCTAGCTTAAATGATTCTACTATAGATATATGTAATTCTATAATGAAAGAACCTGAAATAATAAAAGCTAATAGCGAATCAGTTATAAACCCTAATATAAATCATATGTACTTATATGGCGATCAAAGAGATAAATTTACATTACTTAGAAAAGCTATAGCTGCTACTAATCCTAAAAGAGCTATAATATTTGTTAATGATGAAGATAGTATAGAAGCTATAACTGAAAAACTAAACTACCATAACTATATGGCTGTTGGAATATTTGGTAGAATGATTAAAGAAGATAGAAAAAATGCTTTAAATGCATTTAGAATAGGAAAAGCTAAGATATTAGTTTCTTCAGATTTATCTGCTAGAGGATTAGATATAGTTGATATAACACATGTATTTAACTTAGATTTCCCTGCAAGTAAAAATGAGTACGTTCATAGATCTGGTAGAACTGCTAGAGGAAATAGAACAGGTGATACTATATCTATAGTTACAAACCAAAATTTATCTACTATAAGAGATTATAAGAAAGAGTTCAATATAGATATAAAACCAAAAGAATTAAAAGAAGGTAAGCTTATAGATTCTTCTAATCATCAAAATAAAGCTAAGAAAAAGAAGTAACAATTATTAAAATTAGTATAAAAGTGCCGATATTATCGGCACTTTTTGCATTCTCCTAAAACTAACTTTGCTATAAACTATTACATACAGTTTACTATGTTAGCATTTTCATCTATTATTCCTTCTATAATACTTTCTTTACTTGTCATTATAACAGTAACTCCTGGTCCATGACCAGATTTTACACAATCACTATGTACTACTACACCTATACTTACTGCACCTTTTAAATATCCAACTCCATAAGTATTATCACAATCTTGCAGTAATACTATATCGCCAAATTTTAATTTATCAAGTCCTAACCTTTTTATTTCTTCCATATCAGCGGTCATTATGTCATAATCTCCATCTGTAGCTGCACTTTTTGAGCCTATTCCAGAACCCATTAAATATGCAGGAACTTTTCCTACAACATTTACTTGTAACTTTCCATTTTCTTCTTTAATATTTAATTTTTCAAATAATTCTGGGTCTATATTCATTATATAAACATTTTCATAATCATTTAAACTTAAACCTTGACCATATGCTTTTATCATTATTTTATCATCTATTGCTAAATCTTCTAATATATCTTTTTCAAAATGTATTAATACATGATCTATTCCACCATGCATTCCAGTTACATAACCTTTTTTTCCTTTTGCATCACCTGATACTACTTTAGCTTCATTTCCTATACATGCAAAAGTTATAAGAGCTGCATTTTCTGATGAATTTTCATTTCTAATAGACACTCCCGGCTCTACATGATCCCCTTCCCATGAGAATGCACTATCTCCTACTGCTACATTATATGATATACCTCCTGTAGCTGGAAGTATCATTGGTTTTCCTTCATGAGTTATTCTATAGTTTCCACCTAGTGGATGGTGTATTTTTCCTTGTACAGACCATTTTACTACTTTTTCTTTATTAGTTTTTAACATACTCATACTCCTTAATAAATTAGATTTTATTCCCTAAATTTCATTGTAGTATAAATTACATATATTAGCAATAATTCACATTTTTATTTTCAGAATATTGATTCAAAAAACAAAAGCGATATTTCTTTATCAAAACCTAATATTATGCATAATCTTTAAAATCTCACTTATCTAAAATATACAATTTATTAATATTGTTATTTTCACTATATTAAAGTCTGATTAAAAAGTGGAATTTTATAAATTGCTAGAATATCATATAATCCCTCTACTATTTCTTCTCTTGAGAAATTACATTCTTCTAATTTTTCATCATCTAGTTTATTAATATCTTGATAAAAATCCATAGCTAACTTTAAATAATCTATATTACTCTCATCTAAACTTTTAAAAATCAAATTTTCAGCCTCACAAATTTTATTTTGTTTAATAAGTAATTGAATTTCTTTATATAACATATCTGTCTGTGAATAATTATCGTGGTCATTTATTTCATATTCTATTGTATCTTTTTTAAATACTAATTTAGCTATACATCTTCCTATAGCTTCAATCTGTCTAAGTAGCCAGTCTTGTGTATATTCCATTATTATTCTCCATTCTATTTAAATTTTTTTATTAAATATTATTCATCACTTTCATAAAAACTAAATATACTACTTGTAATATATACGTTTAATAATTATGTTATATAATAAAATATCGGATATAAGTATACATATTATACTTAATATCCGATATCTATTATAGTCTATTTAAATTTCTATCCCTTTTGTTTTTTGCTTTATAAATTTTTTAGTAACTTAGCAAGTTTTTTCTAATGTAAATTATTTTTACTAGTTATGCTTTATCTTTTGTTAATCGCTTTTTATTTTTATTTTCTTTTTTTCTTATCTTTTCTGTTTAAAGTGCCTTGTATTTGATTTATAAAATTTTGAATTAAATTTGTTTTATTTTCTTTTTGTTTTTTATTTTTATCCATAATATCACCCTTTCTGATATATTTATTTTTTCCTTTTTAATGCCTTTTAAACATGCCAATTAATAACTTAGAATGTATATTTTTGTAGATTTTTCTAAAGAATCAATATTTTTTCTATTCATGAAGTTCAACTTAAGTTTATTTATCTACTACTTGTTATATTTTATTTAAATTTATTTATATTTTGTATCGAAATTCCCCATTTTTTAATATAGTATATTATACTAATCTTTTTGGAGGGATTTCAATGAAGTTTTTGGACAATTTAGTTTCTAGTAGGTTAGGTGGTGCATCTTTTTTTGAAGGTAATAAAGAGTTATATAAATTCGAAAAAATAAAAAAATTAACTAAAGAGGCTACCTTAAAAAATCCTCATATTCCACTTATCGATATGGGTGTAGGTGAGCCTGACCAAATGGCTGATTTATCTATTGTCGAGGTTTTAAATGAAGAGGCTAGAAAAAAAGAAAATAGATTTTATACAGATAATGGAATAGATACTTTTCAAGAATCTGCTTGTAAATATTTAAATAATGTATATAACTTAAATAACCTTACTAAAGATAATATAATGCATGGAATTGGCTCTAAATCAATTTTAGCCATGCTTCCTTTATGTTTTATAAATCCAGGTGATATATGTTTAATGCCTAAACCTGCCTATCCTACTCTTGCAACATATACAAAATTTTTAGGTGGCCAAGTTTATGATTTACCTCTTTGCGAAGAAAACAATTTTTATCCATATTTTGAAAGTATACCTGATGATATACTTAAAAGGGCAAAATTATTATATTTAAATTATCCTAATAATCCAACAGGTCAAGTTGCAAGTACTGAGTTTTATGAATTCGTTGTTAAATTTGCAAAAGAAAATAATATATTAGTAATATCTGATTTAGCTTATGGAAGTTTAACTTATGACGGTTATAAACCTCTTAGTATTTTAAGTATTGACGGTGCAATGGATGTTTGTATTGAAATTCACTCCCTTTCTAAGGGATTTAATATGACAGGATGGAGACTTGCTTTTTTAGTTGGAAGTGAAAAAGCTATTAAGCTTTATGCTACTGTAAAATCACATACTGATTCTGGTCAATTTAAAGCTATTCAATTAGCTGGATCTTATGCACTTGATAATTATACTTTAGCTGATATAAATTGTGAACGATATTCTAGGAGATTAGATTTAATGGTTAATACTTTAAAAGACGTAGGATTTGATGCAAAAAAACCTAAGGGAGGTTTTTACATTTATGTTCCTATTCCTAAAGGGGTTAAAGATGGATATAAATTTAAAAATGCTGAAGATGCGTCTTTATATATTCTTTCTAATGCTCTTATATCTACTGTACCTTGGGATGATTGTGGAAGCTTTTTGAGATTTTCTGCAACTTATGATGCTAATAACTTAGATGATGAAATAGATATAATGAAAGAAATCAAAGATAGATTAATTAAATTAAACCTAGAATTCTAATATAAAAAGCTATGTATTAAAATGTACCCTTTTTCAAGGACATTTTAATACATAGCTTTCACTACATAATTATTGCTAGCTTATAATTATATTAAAGAATGTTTATAGACTTGTGCGAAAACTCAAGGCTTTTTTTACGTCTACTTCCCTATTGTTTAAAATAGAATAGTTAAGGGATATGAATAAAAGATAACAAAGAACAGGGAGGAGATAACATATGAATGATGTTACACAAACAAACAAGAAGAAATTAATTATACCACATACTTATACTATTATATTTTCACTTATAGTTATAATGTCAGTTCTTACGTGGATAATACCAAGTGGAGAATTCAGTAGAAAAGAGGTAAATGATAGAATGGTAGTAGTTCCAGGAACGTACCAATCTGTTGAGAGTAATCCCCAAGGAATAGATGATGTATTTATGGCTCCTATAAATGGATTTATAGATGCAGCAGAAGTAGTTGGATTTGTCCTTTTAGTTGGAGGATCTTTTGGTATAGTAAATAAAACTGGGGCTATCGAGTCAGGGATAAGGTCCGCTATAAGTAAGCTTAAAGGAAAAGAAGTTTTTATAATACCTGTATCTATGGTATTATTCGGATTAGGAGGAACTACATTTGGAATGGCAGAAGAAACACTACCATTTTATATGATACTTATTCCTCTTATGACGTCACTAGGATATGACTCACTAACGGCAGTAGGAACTATATTTTTAGGAGCTTTAGCTGGATGTACAGCTTCTACTGTAAATCCTTTTTCAGTAGGTATAGCCCAAGCATTATCTCAAATAACACCAGGATCTGGAATAGAGTATAGAGCTATAATATTTGTAGTTCTTATGACAATAGCTATAACATTTATGATGACTTATGCTAAAAGAGTAAAGAAAAATCCTACGTCATCTATAGTGTATGAAATAGATAGACGTTCAATAGGTGAAGTAGCATATACAGCAGATACTATAAATAAAATTACATTAAGAGAAGCAATAGTTCTTTTAATATTTGTAATAGGTATGTGTACTATGGTGTGGGGAGTACTTACACAAGGTTGGTACATAGCAGAAATAGCAATGATATTTATTGGAATAGGTGTTATATCTGGTATAGCTGGAGGGCTTAAACAAGATGTAATAGCTACTTCATTTATAGATGGCGCTAAAGATTTAGTTCTAGCAGCAATAGCGATCGCACTAGCACGTGGTATAGTTATAGTAGCACAGAATGGATTTATAATAGATACTATATTAAACTCATCTGCAATTTTATTAGAAAAATTACCAAAGTTTGTATTTATAAACTTAACAATGATTATAGAGGGAGCTTTAACTTTCTTAATACCGTCAAGTTCAGGTCTTGCATCACTTACAATGCCTGTTTTATCACCACTTAGTGATTTAGTTGGTGTACCAAGTCAATCCATAGTGACTGCTTATCAATTTGGATCAGGACTTGTAAATATGATAACTCCAACATCAGGAGTGCTAATGGGAGCATTATCTATCGCAAATATTCCATGGTCTAAGTGGGTTAAGTTTGTAGCTCCATTATCAGCAATATTGATAGTTGCATGTATGATACTTTTAACAATAAGTTTATATATAGGATTTTAAAAAAGAAGGCACATGCCTTCTTTTTTATTTTAGTATAATATCATCATTTTTTAATGTGAATTGTTTATTATTTAAATTTTGGTTCTTTTTCCATTTGTTTTTTTAAGTCATTTGCAAATTTCTTTTGTTCATATCCTTCCATCATCTCATCTTTTTTCATTTGCATGCCCACCATAACACCTTTTGCATCATCCTTAATATCTTCTACTGTATCTTTCATTACATATTGTGTTTTTTTCATTCCTGATTGTAAATCATTTTTAAGATTTTCCATTTCTTTTTTAATAATACTCATTTTAGTAGCCTCCTTAATCATTATATATATTAGTTTTTACCAAATCATTAAAAATTATTAAAAATTATTGAAAATTATTTATAAAATAATATATATATTTTAAAATACTATATGTAATTCGATGCTTCATATCATAGTTATTTTAAAGCATGAATTTTACTTAAGTTTAAAGATAAAAAATCATAATTATTTAAAACGTAATAATATATTAAATTAACTAATACTAACTAGTTTTCATACTATATTATTAAGTAGGGAGGGATTTGTATGACACCTTATATTATTTATAGTCTTTGTGTAATACTTCTTGTAATGTCCTTTATAAAAGATAAAGAAAAGACTAAATTAGCTCTAAAAAATGGTTTCAAATCTTTTGAAAATATAATGCCTCAATTTCTTTTTATAATAATTATTGTTAGTATAGTTTTATCAATTGTAAATCCTGCTACAATATCAAATCTTATCGGCCCTGAGTCTAAATTATTTGGAATAACTTTATCTTCTATTGTTGGTTCTATCACTATGATGCCAACTTTCGTAGCTTTTTCAACAGGAGATTCTTTATTAAAAAGTGGTGCTGGATATGCTCAAGTTAGTGCTCTTATTTCTACTTTAACTATGGTTGGAGTTTTGACATTTTCTCTAGAAGCTAGCTATATAGGTAAAAAAGCTGCTTTTTATAGGAATTTAATTGCATTTTTATTTGCATTTGTAGTAGCGTTTTTTGTAGGAGGTGTTTTAGGGTAATGAATATTAAATTTATTTTAAATCGTTATCGATATTTTTTAATAGGTTTTATAATTTGTATAATAATCTATTTTTTTAATCAAAATTTAGGACTTAGTATTTTTAATAGTACTAAATTAAACATTTTACAAATGTTATCTATTTTACCTCCTGTTATGATATTGTTAGGACTTTTAGATGTATGGGTTCCTAGAGAATACTTTATGAAGTATATGGGTCGTAATTCTGGATTTGTAGGAATATTATTATCTTTTTTAATCGCTTTTTTTGCTGCAGGCCCTATGTATGCTGCTTTTCCATTTACTGCTGTACTTATTAAAAAGGGGGTTAAGTTTTCTAATATAATAATTTTTTTAAATGCTTGGTGTGTTACTAAATCTTCTACACTATTATTTGAAATAGGTGCTTTAGGCTATAAGTTCACATTAGTAAGACTTATCATAGACATTCCTGGAGTTATAATTATGGGATATATAGTTGATTATCTTGTAAATAAAAAATTTAAACCTTCTATACCTTCAGCAGATTCTAGAGTTGAATAAGAAAATCCCCCATAATTGGAGTTTTATGGGGGATTTCTTGTAATGGCAACTCTATATGAGGATGTGAGGGAGGGTTGCCATTACAACAGGGTATTATATTATAGTTTTTAAGCTAGTCTTTATCTACTTCTATAATACATTTCTTATGTGAATTTAATGTGAGTTTATTGTGAATGATATTTGAAAATTTATTTTCTAAAATTCTATGATAAATATTACTGAATTTTCTTTGTTTTTTAAACTATGATTAAATCCGTGGCTTTTAAATATCTGACTAACTAAGTATAAACCTAAACCACTACCTCCAGTTTTTCTTGATCTAGATTTTTCTATTCTAAAAAATGGTTTAAATATTTCACTTAAATATTTTTCATCTATTGTAACACCTGTGTTTTCTATTTCTAAGAAGGTCTTTATATAAATCTTTTTCTTAGAATTTTTTTGACTGCTTTTATACAATCTTATTATGATACTTTCTTTTTGTGGAGAATACTTAATAGCATTATTAATTATATTATTTATAGCTTTTGCTATTCTTTCTTCGTCGCATTGTACATAAATGTCTTCTTCTATTTTTAAAGTTATTTTTATATTTTTTTCTTCTATTAAAAACATTTGTCTTTGAAGTAGTCTATTTAAAAGCTTACTCAAATTAACCTTACTTAACGTTAAATCTGTTTCTAATATTTCACATTTTGATACTTCTATCATTTCATTAACTAATTCTTTTAATTCTTGTGTTGACTCATATGATTTTTGCAGATATATGTCCCTATCCTTATATTTACCTATATTATAAATCATTCCCTCTAATTGACCACTTATTATAGTTATTGGAGTTTTTAATTCATGTGATATTGTTGCCACAAAGTCTTTTCTTCTATTTTCAGCTTCTCTTTCGCTTTCAATTATATTAATTAGTGGCTTTGTTATAACCTTTGAATATATGTATGCCCCTATCATTGCTATTAAAATAGCTACTACAGTTATATATGGAATAAGATTTCTAATAACATTACTTGCTTCATCAATTGGTTGAAGTGGCATTACTATATTTAATCTATATGGCAAAATAGAGTCCTTTGTATATATTGGAATAGATAGTTGAAACTCTTTACTATTATCATTTATTATATATTCACTATATTTTAATATTATAAATTCATTTTTACCATAAATTATCCTGCCATTATAATCTGTTAATAATATTGATAAGTTTTGTTTTTTTGCCATATGAAAAAGTCTTTGCTCTAAGTCTTCTGTAGTATAGTTTACAGATTGCTCATTTAAGGTTTTTATACTTTCTTGTAATAATCCTATTTTATATTTATGATAATATGATGGTAATAAAAAATATAAGATTAAATATATTGTTATAGCTAATGCTAATAAAAGTCCTGTAGTTATTGAAAATAACTTATACTTTATATTTAAGTTTTCCCATTTATTAAATATCTTTCTCAAGTGTATACCCTATTCCTTTTACAGTTTTTATATATGGTAGAACTATTTTTTTTCTTATATTTTTTATGTGTGCATCAACTATTCTTGTATCTCCATAATAATCATATCCCCAAATACTATCTAACAAACCTTCTCTTGTAATAACTTGTGGGTATTTTTCTATTAATGCTTTTAATATATTAAATTCTTTTAATGTTAGCTCTATTATTTCATCATTTATATGAGCTGTATAAGTATTTAAATCTAATTTCAAACTCTCAAATGATATACAATCGTCACTACTACCTTGAACTGTTCTTCTAAGTACTGCTTCTACTCTTTTTATAAGTAATTTAAATGAAAATGGCTTTGTTATATAATCGTCACATTCTAATTCAAATCCTTTAACCTGATCACTTTCATCATTTAATGCTGTTAAAAATATTATTGGTACACTTGAAGTTTTTCTAATCATTTTACAAACTGAATGTCCATCTAAATTAGGCATCATTACATCTAATATTACCAAATCATAACTTCCTTGTTTAAACTTTTGTATTCCTTCTACTCCGTCATTTGCATAATCTACGCTGTATCCTTGTGAACTTAAAAATTCTACTATAAGTTCCTGTATGTTAAAATCATCTTCTACTACTAGTATCGATGCACTCATCTTACCAACTCCTACTTTATTTTGTATGTTTGATATTTTATCCTCATTCAATTTTATCATAAGTATTATACATCATATATGAATTTTGTATGAAATTCAATTCAGTCCTATCTATAACAAATATTTTTCATGTTCATTCAATATATCTCGTTAATTCGGTGTTAGTATATATTTCTGATATCATGTGATTTTTTATTAACATTTAAATTTTAGGCTATATTTAAAAACAGTGTTGATATTGGTTAAAACTAATTATAGATTTAAAATAGAGACGTTAAAGATATCTAAAAAGGACTATAACTTAATAGTCATAGTCCTCATACAATTTTAATTATTATTTGTAAAATAATTTGAAGAATACACAATTATACTTTCAGATTCTATGGTTATAAGTGTGTTTTAAGTATTATATCTTTAATAATTTACTTATGCTTTCACAGTATCCAAAGTCTTTTATTACACACATGCTATTGTTTATTTCATATTCTGAATTAGCATGAACCATTATAGCAAGCTCATCACCTTCATTTAATATATCATAACTTTCACTACATTCTCCGATTATATCTAATACTTCTTTCTTTTTATAGCATTCAAATCTAAGTAAAGCACTACACTTATTTTTAATTATTTTTTCAACTTGTATTTTGTCCTTAGTAAATGAATTTATACTTGAAGTTCTATTATCTAATATATCTAATATATCACCATATACAGCACTACCTGTAGCTAGTTTGCCTGCTCCTTTACCTACAAATGATACTTCCCCTACTGAATCTCCATTTACTATTACTGCATTAAATTCATTATCTACTTTAGCTAATATACTTTCATTATCTACTAAAACTGGCCTAACAAATCCGCTCACTCTACCTTTGTTATATTTACTTTGACCAACTAGTTTTATCTTACAATTTAATTGCTTAGCATAATCTATATCTTTTTCATCTATATTAGTTATTCCTTCTAAATAAAGGTCTTTCCAATAAACTCTGTTGTCATAAGCTAATGTAGATAATATTGATAATTTTCTTGCTGCGTCATATCCCAAAACATCAGAGTCTGGGTTAGCTTCAGCAAAACCTAATTCCTGCGCTTGTTTTAGAGCCTCATCATATGACAAATTTGCATCATGCATTTTTGATAGTATAAAATTAGTAGTTCCATTTAAAATTGAATTTATACTGTCTATCTTATTTCCTTCTAATGATTCAATTAACGGCTTTAATACAGGTATTCCACCCCCAACTGATGCTTCAAATTTAATACTTACATCATTTTTATTTGCTATCTTTATAAGTTCCTCTCCATGTTCTGCTATTAAGTCTTTATTTGCTGTCACTACATGTATTTTATTATTAAGTGCTCTTTTTATATAATCAAATGAAGGGTTTAATCCTCCCATTAACTCTACTAATATGTCTATATTTTTATTAAATACATCTTCTATATTTGTAGTTATTTTATTTAAGTATTTTTCATTTTCATATTTTTCTTTATCTCTAACTAATATAGCACTTATCTCTATATCTCTTTTAACTTTATTATTATCTAATAATTCTATAAGCCCACTTCCTACTGTTCCATATCCTAATATTCCTATTCTCATTTTTTGTTTCCCCCTCTAATATTTTCAAAATACAATATCATTATCTCTAAATTTTTCTAAATTTTCTTTTGCTTTGAAATGTATTTTCATCTCTTTTAAATCTATTTTCTAGTTCTTCTTTTACTATTTCATCTAGCTGATAATCTAATGTAAACATATGAGAAATAGATGTAGTTGAATGGTATTGGTAGTTTTTCTTGATAAGATATGCATACATTTCTAATAAATCGAAACATACGCATCTGAAAGGTATTTTTCTAACTCTATGGATTGCTTTTTTGATGTACAAGAACGCATAGTACCTTTCATTAATCAGGTTCTTGACGATATAGATAAAAGTATTGTACTTTCGGTGTAAAATAATCCTTGCAATTTCTGGCTTATACTTTTTTGTAGATGTGATGCTTCTTCTCCTATGTGGCCTATCATCGGAGTAGACATTTTTTGTAAGACATCTTCTCTAGTATCGATAGGTCCAAGAATAAATAATTTTTTATTCATATAATCTCTCTCCTTTTTATTTTGTATTTTGTTTCTTGAATATATTTAATACTTATCGTAGCAATGTTTGTTTCATTGCGCAATTTAAATTTTTTTTTATTATATACTATTTTTTTATTACATATTATTTTTTATACCTATGTTTTTTAGTAAATAGTCTAAATTCACTAAATTAATTGAATATAACCAAAGTATTCTCTGTTTTATATTATTTGTCGTATTATGCATTACTTATCCACAGTGTCATATTTTTATAATCTCTTAGTATATAAAAATAGCTACAGGTTATCCTGTAGCTACTTTATTAATTGTTATATTGATTTTTTTTAAAAAACAATGCTTTTATCCCTTTGAATACTATTGTAAGTATAAAAAATATACCTACTCCAGCTAATGCACCTGATGATGTTATTCCATCTTGTCTAGAAAAATAATACATCTATCCCATAATTAAAATAAGTAGCACTATACCTATAAATTTTTTCATATTAATACCTCTTTTCTAGTTTAATACTTATAAATTATGGCATCATGCTCATTCAATATATCCCGTTAATTTGACGTTAGTATATATTTCTGATGTCATATAATTTTTTATTAACATTTAGATTTTAGGCTATTTTAAGAAAAGTGTTGAGATCAATTTTCTTACTTCTATTTACCAATTATAATTTCAGCTCTACCGTCATCCTTCATTCTAATTTCTTTAGCTATCTCAGCTGCAGATTTTAATCTATTTTTATCTTTTATATGTGTTGATTTATCCCAAAACGGTGTATCCATCCCTCCCATATATACTGCCGTTATTTTCAAACTTGTATCTATTAACTCTTGTTGAAGACTTTCTGTAAATCCTCTAACTGCAAATTTACTAGCGACATACGCAGATTCATGGGCCTTTCCCTTCAAGCCAGCTGTTGATATTATATTCAATATTCTTTCATTTATATAAGGTAATAATGCCTGTGTAATCATAATCGTTCCCTTAACATTTATATCTATCATCCTATTCATTTCACATATAGTAAGCTTTTCTATAGGTCCAAAAAAACCCACTCCTGCATTATTTATTAAATAATCTATACTAGTATGATTTTGAGAAATTCTTTTTTCTAATTCTTTCACTGATTCAATGTTACTTATATCACAAACCATACATTCAGCACTTGCGCCGTTTTGATTAATTATAGTTGCTACTTTTTCTAGTTTTTCTATTGTACGTCCAACTAGTATAATATGATTTTTTTCTTCTGCATAGCATTTCGCAAGTTCTGCACCTAAACCACTCCCAGCCCCTGTTACTAATATCTTTTTCATTATAATTCCTCCCTCTAGAATTTTCACTCTATAAATTTATTCATATAAATCATCTGCGAGCTCTTCTAATATCCTTATATCTATATTTTTTTATATTAGTAGTTTTTAAAATTATTTATATGCTTTAAAGTTTTTAAGTCTAAGTGCATTACTTACAACTGAAACTGAACTTAAGCTCATTGCGGCGGCGGCAAACATTGGATTTAATAATGGTCCACCAAATATATATAAAACTCCTGCTGCTATTGGTATGCCTATAGTGTTGTATCCAAATGCCCAAAATAAATTTTGTTTTATATTTTTTATAGTTTCTTTACTTAGT
>NZ_JBXKIW010000031.1:0-22012 GCF_056995035.1 Romboutsia sp.
GACTTATATCCTCCGTCTCCATTTAAATAAGACATAACAACTTTTAATTTGAAATCATAATCATATTTCGCCATGTAAAAACACCCCAACTGTTAGATTTTTGGTCCAACAATTGGGGTGCAGTACAAATATGACTACTCTTTAATCTTATCTATCACCATTTGAATGTTTACTGTCATGCAAATTTTTACTATCTTTTACATTCTTACTGTCATATGATGATTTTATATTTTTTATTGGTTTACTTTTGAGTGTTTTTTATCACTTGACTTTTTAGTATCTTTTATAGGTTTACTATCTTTTACATGTTTACTATCACTTGATTTTTTAGTATCTTTTATAGGATTACTATTGTTTACATGCTTACTATCATGTGATGATTTTATATCTTTTATAGGCTTGCTATTACTTACATGCTTACTTATATGCTTATTATCATGTGATGATTTTGTATTTTCAACTGGTTTACTTTCATTTGAGTGTTCTATATTTCTCATATTAATATATACTCCTTATTACAAATGAGTTTTTAACAACTAATCTAAATTTTTAGTCTTCATCTGTTAAATCAAAAAAATTCATTTGATCTTCTTCATATTCTTGGAGTTCAATACATTCTGGATGTTCAACACATCCGTCTACTGTATGCTTATGCTTTTTACCACAACAACCACAAGTTATATATATATTTATTGGTGTATGAATATTTATAGGTCCTATATTGTTACTTGCATTAGATTGGTTATTATTGCTTGCATTAGATTCTGCTGTTGCATCTACATCTGCATCAATATCTGCATTTCCATCAATATCTGCATTTGCTGTTACATCAGCATCGGCAGTTGAGTCAGCATTTGCCTCTAGATCAGCAGTTGCAGTAGAATCAGCATCAGAAGTAGAAGTCGAGTCAGCATTTGCCTCTAAATCAGCAGTTGCAGTAGAATCGGCATCAGAAGTTGAAGTTGAATCAGCAGTAGCATCGGCAGTAGCATCGGCAGTAGAATCAGCATCAGAAGTAGAAGTCGAGTCAGCATTTGCCTCTAGATCAGCAGTTGCAGTAGAATCGGCATCAGAAGTTGAAGTTGAATCAGCAGTAGCATCGGCAGTAGAATCAGCATCAGAAGTTGAAGTCGAGTCAGCATTTGCCTCTAGATCAGCAGTTGCAGTAGAATCGGCATCAGAAGTTGAAGTTGATGTTGTGTCTATGTCTGCGGTTACGTTAGCTGTTGCATCAGCGTCTACGTCTACGTCAGCATCTACGTCTGTATCTATATCAGCATCAGCATCAGAGCATGCTTTTGCTTCTGCCTCTGCTTCTTGTAATTCTTTATTTCTTTGTGCATTTCTTTCTTCGCATTCTTTTTGTCTCTGTATTTTTCTTTCTTCTAATTGTTTTTTTCTCTCATCTTGATTTTTGCATCTATTTAATTTATTTAATTTTCTTAATTTAATTGTAGGTCTATTATTAGGCACTATTATCTCTCCTAGATAAATATATTATATTAGGTAGATGGATATCCACCTAATATAGATATATTCTTTTTTATGCAAAATTGTTACATATAAACGTATAATATGCAAAATTTTTTTCGAATAAGAAGTGCCTATAAATTTAAAGGGTGGTTATCTCTTACATACTCATTTTGGTTAATCGAGTGTGATATTAAACGAGGAGAAGAATTAAAAGTGGATGGAAACTTCGCAATAGCTAGAACAGAAGGTGTAAATTTCAGTGTTACAAAATCTGATAAAAGTTTATTTAATTCAGCTATAAATGGGGAAGGGTTAGTTAATCAACTATCTGAAAAATGTAACGCCTTGCAGAATATTATATTATTCATGAACAAATAGTAAAATTTTGAATATATGTATATATTAAGGAGGTATTAATATGAATGATAGATCATTACTTTTTGGTTGTTGTAAATGTTGTAGAAGACGTTTTTTATTTTTCTTGCTTTGTCCTTGCTGTGGACGTTGTAGAAGATGCTGTAGATGTCGTTAACTTATAAATAAGATATTAAATTATAAAAATGGTCTATAGAACCTTTAAAAGGTATCTATAGACTATTTTTGTACAACAATTTATACATATAGCCTTAATAATAATTTTCAGTTATGATATAATAATTAATTAGACTAAAGGAAAATGTCATCTTTAGTAAACACATATAATTATGACACACTTTAAGTAAATAAAAGTTTTATAATTGAGTATTAAGGATAAAAATAAAGAGTCAAAGAAAATATAAGGCTTAGTAATAAAGGAGGAAAATCCATGACAATAGATAGAAATAAACTAACTCCTATGATGAAACAATACTTTGAAGTTAAAGATAGATACCCAGATTGTATACTATTTTTTAGACTAGGAGATTTTTACGAAATGTTCTTTGAAGATGCATTAGTAGCTTCAAAAACACTTGAAATAGCCCTTACAGGTAAATCTTGTGGACTTGATGAGCGTGCTCCTATGTGTGGGGTTCCTTATCACAGTGCAAATGCATACATATCAAAGCTTGTAGAAAGTGGATTTAAAGTTGCAATAGGCGAACAAATGGAAGATCCATCAACGGCTAAAGGAATTGTAAGACGTGATGTTATAAGAGTTGTAACTCCAGGTACGGTACTTGAGGGAAGTTTACTTGAAAATAAGAAAAACAACTACTTAATGAGTTTATATAAAGATGGAGATATCATAGGCTTAACTTATGTAGATATAAGTACTGGTGAAGTAAATGCTACATATTTATCAGAAGATAAGGTTATTGAAGAAATAGCAAAAATACATCCAACTGAGATAATTTTAAATGATTTAAACTTTATAGATAAATTAAACAACATAGCAACATTAAGTAATATATATATAAATGAAAACTTTAGTGAAAGCTATTTAGATATAAATATATTAAATGAATATTTCCAAGAGGATTATTTACAAAAGCTTAAGTTTGATGAAAATGGATTAATAAAAAGTAGTTTATCGATACTTTTAAATTATATATACAATACTCAAAAGCAAGTAACTTCAAACATTAACAATATAAATATATATAACAGTAGTGAATATATGGTACTTGATATGTTTACTAGAGTTAATCTAGAGTTAACACAAACTATAAGAGGAAATAAAAAGAAAGGGTCACTACTTCATGTGCTAGATAAAACATCTACTGCAATGGGTGGAAGATTACTTCGTAAGTATGTAGAAGAGCCTTTAGTTAATAAAGAGCGTATAGAGCGTAGATTAGATGTCATAGAAGAAATAAAAGATGATTTTATGCTTAGAGAAGATTTAAATGAAATCTTAAAAAATGTATATGATATAGAAAGAATATGTGGAAAGATTGCCTTTGAAAAAGTAACACCAAAGGAAATGATACATTTAAAAAATTCTATAGAGAAGCTTCCAAGTTTAAAAGAAACTATAAGCTCATCTAGTGCAGATATACTTAAGAAGTATATAGATAAAATGGACAATTTAGATGATATTTATAACTTAATTGAGGAAGCTATAAAAGAAGAACCATCAATAACTATTAAAGATGGTAATATAATAAAATCAGACTTCAATGATGAACTTAAAGAGCTTCGTGATATATCTAAAAATGGTGCTTTCATGATTAAAGAAGTAGAAAATCGTGAAAAAGAGAGAACAGGAGTTAAGTCTTTAAAAATAGGGTTTAATAAAGTCTTTGGATACTATATAGAAATAACAAAAGGAAACTTAGTTAGTGCTAAAATTGATGAAAGCTATATAAGGAAGCAAACTTTAAGTAATGCAGAAAGATTTATAACTCCAGAGCTTAAAGAAATAGAAGATAAGATACTTAATGCAGAAGAAAAGATAAAAAATTTAGAGTATGAAATCTTTACAAATATAAGAAATACAATATATAAAAATATAGATAGAATACAAAAGACTGCTAAGATAATAGCAAATATAGATGTATTTGTATCATTTGCAACTGTTGCATATATGAACAACTATGTAAAACCTACAATAAATGAAGATAATAAGCTAGATATACAAAATGGACGTCATCCAGTTGTTGAGAACTTAGTAGGTGAAGAAAACTTTGTTCCAAATGACACTTATTTAAATGCTAGTGAAAATATAATAAACATTATAACAGGACCAAATATGGCAGGTAAGTCTACTTATATGAGACAAAGTGCAATAATAGCTTTAATGGCTCACATTGGTTCATTTGTACCAGCAGAGTATGCAAATATTCCAATACTTGATAGAATATTTACAAGAGTTGGAGCAAGTGATGATTTAAGCCAAGGACAATCTACATTCATGGTTGAAATGAGTGAGGTATCTCATATACTTAAAAATGCTACAGACAAGAGTTTAGTAATACTTGATGAAATAGGTAGAGGTACTAGTACTTACGATGGTATAAGTTTAGCTTGGTCAATAGTTGAATATATTCAAAGAAATATTAAGTGTAAAACATTATTTGCAACTCACTATCATGAACTTACTGATTTAGAAAATGAATTTAGTGATGTTAAAAACTACTCAATCGCAGTTAAAGAAGATAGTGATAATATAATCTTCTTAAGAAAGATAATTCCTCAAGGAGCGGATAAGAGTTATGGTATATATGTAGCCAAACTTGCTAAGCTTCCAGATGAAGTAATAAATAGATCAAGAGAGATATTAAGTGACTTAGAAAAGAATCATGTATATGAAAGTGTATCGATAAATCATGATGATAATATACGTAAAAATAGATTAAATGGCCATAATGCAAATGTAGCCAATATAGATGATTCAAGTAAAAATAGGATAGAAGCTTTAGAAAAAGAATTAGATAGGCTAAGAAATGATAAAAATGATTTAGAAAATAAACATAAGAACCAATATGAAGCTTTAAAAATGAATCATGCTGAACTTATTAAAACTTATAATAGTGAAAAAGAAAATCATGAAAAACTATATGAAGAATATTCAAAGTTAAATGAGAAAGTAAGCAGTTGTGATGAAGTTAAAGAAGTGGCTGTGACTCAAATATCTTTTGATAATATAGGTGGCAATGATTTAGTACATGAGATTATAAACTTAGATATATTGAATATGACACCACTTGATGCTATGAATGCACTTTATATGTTACAAAAGAAGGCGAAAAAATAGTATAAAATAATACCCTAGCGAACGGAAAAATGATCAGTATGGGGAGGCAGAATATGAATAGAATTAATATATTAGATGATTTAACTATAAATAAAATAGCTGCAGGAGAGGTTGTTGAAAGACCTTCTTCTGTAGTTAAGGAACTTATTGAAAACTGTATTGATGCAGGCTCATCTAAGATAATTATTGATATTGTAGATGGTGGAAAGAAATTAATTAGAATAACAGATAATGGTTGTGGTATAGCTTCTAGTGAAGTTAACAAATCTTTTTTAAGACATGCTACTAGTAAGATTGAAAAGATTGATGACTTATATGATTTATATTCTCTAGGCTTTAGAGGAGAAGCACTAGCTTCTATATCTGCTATATCAAAGCTTGATATGATTACTAAGACTAAAGATGAACCAATTGGGACAAAGGTTATTGTAGAAGGTGGTAGAGTTGTATCTAAAGAACCAGTAGGTGCTACTAATGGTACGACTATTATTATAAAAGATATATTTTATAATACACCGGTTAGACAAAAATTTTTAAAATCTACTCATGCTGAAACTATAAACATTAGTGATTTAATTAATAAATTAGCAATAGGAAATCCTCATATACAGTTTAAATATATAAACAACAACAAACCAATGCTAAATACACCAGGCGATAATAAACTAATGAGTGTTATTAGAAGTATTTATGGAAGAGATGTTTGTGAAAATTTAATAGAAGTAGATTATGAGTGTAAGCATTTTAAGATAAATGGATATATAGGAAATAATAATGTATATAGATCAAATAAAAACTTGCAACATATCTATATAAATAAAAGATTTGTAAAAAGTAAGGTAGTACTAGATGCTATAGGTGAAGCTTATAAATCAATTATTCCTATTAATAAGCACACAGTATGTTTTTTAAATATGGAAATAAATCCAGCTAGTATTGATGTTAATATACATCCGACAAAGCTTGAAGTTAAATTTGAGAATGAGCAAGAACTTTATATAGAACTTAGAGACTTTTTAAAGAGAAATTTATTAAATTCTAGCTTGATAGGCAAGTATGAGACTTATGACAATAAAGTAATACAACCTAAATCGACACAAAGTATAGATTCTTTAAATAAAACAAATGAGAATATAAGTACTAATAAAAATGATTTAAATGTTGAAACCTATAAAACTAATTTAGATAAAAGTATACAAGTTGTAGAACTTGATACACAAGAGCCTATTGATACTTTTATGTCTGTAAATGATATACTAAAAAATGAAGATATTTATGAAAATAACATGGATGCAAATGCTAATAATAGTATTTGTATAGGTGAAAATATTAAAGAAGATAGTAAAGCTTTACTTATAAAAGATGAAAACCTTGATTTAAATCAATCTTTTTATATGCAGGACTTAACAGAATTAGATAGAGCACAAAGAAGCCAAGATTTACAAAAAAGCTTAGAAAATAGTATACAAAAAGAACCTATTCAGGAAGTATTTTTTGAAGATAATGAGGATAATAAGTTTTCATTAGCTAGATATAACGTAATTGGGACTATATTTGATACATATATAATTTTATCAAAGGGAAGTTCAATGTATTTACTAGACCAACATGCAGCACATGAAAGAGTACTATATGAAAAATATATGGACAAGTTTTATAAATGTGATATAAACATGCAAATGTTACTTGACCCGATAGTATTAGATCTTTCAAATGTAGATATGCTACAGGTAGAGAAAAACCTAGATTTATTTGTAAAGTTTGGTTTTGAAATTGAAATCTTTGGTAATAATCATATAATGATAAGATGTGTACCAACTGTATTTGGTGTTCCTGAGAGTGAGAAATTTATACTACAAATAATAGATAATATAGATGAGATTAAAAATAACTATGAGTTAAAAGGAGAAAAGTTTGCATCTATGGCATGCAGGGCGGCTATAAAAGCAAATGATAAAATCAAGACTTTAGAAATAAACAGCTTATTCAAGCAAATGGAAGAATGTATAAATCCATTTACTTGTCCTCATGGTAGACCAGTAATAGTAGAAATTTCAAAAAATGAAATCGAAAAAATGTTTAAAAGAATTATGTAGATAGGAAGATAATTATGAAAAAAACACCAATTATAATACTTACAGGACCAACAGCTGTTGGTAAAACTGAATTATCAATAAAATTAGCGAAATCTTTAAATGCTGAGATAATCTCAGCAGATTCTATGCAAATATATGAGCACATGGATATAGGAAGTGCGAAGGTAACTAAAGATGAAATGAACGGAGTACCTCATTATTTAATAGATGAAGTAAAACCAGACTTTATTTTTTCTGTATCAGAATTTCAAGAAAGAGCAAATAAATATATAGATGAAATAACTGAAAAAGGCAAAAATGTACTAGTGACTGGTGGTACGGGACTTTATCTAAATTCTTTAATATATAATATGGACTTTGCTAAATCAGATGCTAATAATGAGCTAAGAGAAAGTTTAAGATTAGAACTTGAAGAACATGGTATAGACTATATGCACGAAAAGCTAAGAGAGTTAGACATGGATAGTGCAAATAGAATACACAAAAACAATACGAAGAGAGTTATAAGAGCATTAGAAGTATGTCTTAGCGGAGAGAAAATGAATGATTTTTCTAATGACTTAAAATTTAATGAAAAATATAATCCCATAATAATTGTACTAAATAGAGAAAGAGAACACTTATATGCAAGAATAAATAAAAGAGTACAAATTATGATGGATAGTGGATTAGTAGAAGAAGTAAAAAAATTACTAAGCTTAGGATATACTAAGGACATGATATCTATGCAGGGTATTGGATATAAAGAAATAATCAAATACTTAGATGGTGAATATTTATTTGACGAAGCAGTAGAAATAATCAAAAGAGATTCAAGAAGATATGCAAAACGTCAGTTAACTTGGTTTAGAAGATATGATAATGCTAAGTGGTTTAACTTAGATGAATATAGTGACAAAGAAATACTTGAAAAAGAAATTGCTGACTATATTGAAAAAATGATATAACTTATATAAAATATAATAGAGGAATAGTATAAAATTACCAAAAAATATATATTAATCTTTTAAATTTAATTAAGATCTAGGGAGGATTGCCAAATGAAAAATACAGCGCTAAACTTACAGGATATATTTTTAAACAATGCAAGAAAAGAAAAAATACCTGTAACTATATACTTAATGAATGGAGTCAAAGTAGAAGGAATAGTTAAGGGGTTTGATAGCTACATAGTATTATTAGAAGGCGGTAATAAACAACAAAACATGATATATAAGCATGCAGTATCTACTATAATTCCAGGAAAGTATATAACTTTCCAAAATCCTAATCAACAACAAGGAAATAACAATAGATAAAAAATAAAATTAAAACTCTACAAAGAACATATAGCTTTGTAGAGTTTTATCTATTTATAACAAAGCGAATTTGAATTTGATGGAATTGAAGAGACTATATCTAAATTTATTATATAGTTTAAAAATACATTTCCTAACAAAAATTCTATATTTAAATCACAATCATATATAGGTGATAAAAATAAACACTCTGGATTTGCCATACCTACAACATCATTATCAAAATTCAAATATATTTTTTTAAAACATTTCATAATGTTAGGAACATATATATTGCTAAGTAAAATACTTTTTATGTGATCCTCTCCCTCGCCCAATGCTTCAAAACATACTTTTTCACAATTGCTTATATATGCTATTCCCTTTATTTTAACTTTTATCTTAAGATCAAAACTTATATTCTCTACTATATTCAAAATTAAATTTGAACAATTTTTATCAACTAAATTTATATAGTTCTTATTTAGGCATATTTTGTCTTTTATATAATTTGAATTACAATCAACGTTATGCCCATTCACTAAAATTTTCTTATCTACCTTGCATATTTCGTATTCAAATTTAGTTTCTAGTATATCTATTTTTGTATTATTTGGTAATATACATTCACCTAAGATTTTAAAGTTTATGGGAATATTAGAATTTAACTTATTTATAGTTTTAACGCTATCATATACTGTGCCTACATTTTCAGGGCGTAACCTTATATTGTTTTTACATATCACATTCACATATAATCCCTCCTATTAAACATCTATTTCATAATATGATAGTTAACAAAAAAGGTTATTGTCATTTTTAAATTTTAAAAAAAAATTTTATTTTTATTGTGTCATTTTATGATGCATCTCATATATTGGTATGGAGAAGACGCTAATCTCTCAAAAATATAAGAATAATTAAGGAGTGTTTTAAATGGCAACTTGTGGACAATATACAGTTCCGTATATTCAAAATTTAGAATATGTTTCAACTGGTTTATTAAGAATAATAATTGGAGAAATATTACCTGGCATAACGCCAGCAGCACCTATATTTATAGGGGATTGTGAGGGTCTTCCTACAGGTGATTCTCAGGTATTTGATTGTGATGATTGGAGAAGAATTAAGGATCTATTAATATCTACTAGTGATGAGCCTGATAATGTTGGTTTATTATTAACTCTTTGTGATAACTTAGCTTGTATAATAGAAACAGTACCAATGAACTATGGTCTTAAAGCACAATTTGAAAGATTTAGATGTTTATGTGAATCTATAGAGTCTAGAATAGATTCTATTCACTGTATAAGTAGATGTGAAGAAGTTATAGGAGATTTATTGTGCCTATTAATTCAATTATTAACTAAATTAATATCTGTAGTTTCTAAAGCAGCTACACTAGTCTATTATGCACAATGTGCAAATAGTCCAACAAATTGCAATAGATCAATACCTTCTTTCTTTGAATGTATGACTTGTGATTTTGTAAATGATTTATGTGAACTTGAAAAATTAGTACCCGAATTAAGTGCTATAGTAATGGCTTTTATTGCATGTGATATGCAAAATTGTACACCTTGTGGTACAGCTGCATGTGCTCCTGTGAAACCTAGACCTATTTGTCCTCCTCATATGATGCATGGTCATAAACCACCACATGGACATGGTCCTAAACCTGGTGGATGTGGATGTAATAAATAAAACTAATACTGAATTAAAGGATAAGCTCTTTACATAAGAGCTTATTCCTTAAAATATAGCAAAGGGGGCTATGTATTGACTTGTAATCAGAATTTAACTAATATATATGAATCTTTATGTAGTATTAAATTTAATCTATTTTGCATTAATGATTGTCATTTAAAAGAGTACGATATAGTCAATAATTTAATTTGTGAATTTTTGGATGAACAATTTTGTAAACCTGAACCCAATGAATGTGAAGAGCTAGAATGTATAAGTCTAATAGATTTATTAATAATAACTATTTACAATATAGAAAAATGCAGTTACTGTGACAAAAATTATGGATACTTATTACAGATAGATAGATTTAAATGTATACTTAAAAATCTAAAAAAACTTCTTTGCCAACTTAAATGTTTACCTACTAAAAATTGTGAACTGCTTTCAAAGCTTTTATGTGTTTTATTTGAAATAATAGAACTAATCCAAAACATAATATCAAAAATAAACAATATAGAATGTTTATGTAAATCTCATTTATGCTGTAAATGTGAAATATTAGAATGTATGCTTTGTATGTTAGTTGAAGAAATTGACAAACTTGAAGAACGTGTGTGTGACTTAGGACATCTAGTACTACAAATAGCTTCTTTAAATATTATAAACTGTACTACTTGTACTACTTCAAGCTCTTGTATACCTAAAAAGCGTGATTACTTAAGGAAACATTGCAAAACTTATTATTCAGATTGTGATTGATGTAATCAAAAATCAACAAAATATTATAAATAAGGAGATGTTAATATGAGTTATGATCAAAATTATAGTGGATATTGTAGTAACTGTGGGAGTTCAGGAGGATGTAACTGCTCTGGGGGACATGAATATTCAGCATGTTCACCTGATTACAATCCTGTAACGGTAAATAACTCCACTTGCCCAAACATTGATGGAAGTACAGGAACTGGTGGTGGCGCTACTGCTTCTGGTAATAATAGTAGTGTTCATGTAAGTGTATGTGGATCTTCAGGATGTTGTGATGAAAAGAAAGATGATTGTTGTTGTAAAGATGGGATTAAGAAATTGGTAGACTATTTATATAAAAGGTCATTAGATGAACCAGCTGAAAATTCTTCTATAACACAAACTTATAGTATGTGTTTTATAGGAGATTTAATACCTTCAGATATACTGCCTTCAGCGCTTGGTGATTATGCAGATTGTGGAGGAATACTACAAATTGCACAAGTTGCTCCAGCACCAGTACCAGGATCTGGTAACATTAAAACTGCATATATAACTGATGATGTTGTAAAATCTACTTATGGTACCATATCATTATGTGTTGCATCTATAATTAAATTTGTATTTAGAACTGTAACTAACACAACTACTAATGGAACTACTAATATAACTTATACTTATGCTATAAATCAAGATGATAACCTTAGAAAAGAATTTTTCTATACTCCAAAATGTAAGTGTTGTTGTGATTGTTCCGATGGAATAGCTAATGCTCTATATTTTAGTGGTTTAGGGAATAATTTCACAATCACAATACAAGATACTTTAAATGAAACTGTTAACGGCAGTACATTATCTTTAGGGACTTTAGATGACGTTACGCTTATCGCTATTGATTGTGATATAGCTATATTCTCAAAATCAGTAACAGATGGTCAAGTTACAGAAACAGTTTATTATGGAGTTCCTACTTGTAGAATTGCTAAATTTGTACAAATACCATAGAAAGGAGTTTTAAATATGTATCAAAATAGTTGTTGTTGTACACCTCCAACACATAAAAAAGATGATTGCTGTTGTAAGGATGGAATACTTTGTGCACTAGATTGGTTTTATCAGGATTTTCTATTAGCAGGGAATGCTTGTATTGTAAATTTAAAATATTACCCTGTTTTACAATCATTAGCGATAACACCACAAAATCCTCCAAATGATATTTTTTATATACCATATATAACACCTGATATAGTTCCTGTTTATACAACATATCCGTATGCAGAGCCATATAGTGGAGATATAACTTATTTAAATATATGTAAGTTACATGGATTTGAATTTGAATTTAAAAACGATTCTTGTGCTACTATAAAAGAAACTGATATTACAAGTAGATTTTCTAAAATCAGCTACACTTCATCAAATGGTTGTTGTTGTAAAAATGGTGTTTTAGAATATTTATTAAAAGCGAGAGATTTTCTATTAAATCTACCTATGTCTGGTTCAGTTATTTTATCAACTTCTGCTAACAGTTTTAAGGTTACAAAAATACTTGCAATAAATTCAGATACAGTTTGGGCAAAAAATGTGGTTACAGGAGATGAACCTAAAACAACTTATTATATTTTATCTTTATGTGAGATAATTGGTATAACTTTGGATAAGGCCTAGGAGAGTGATGATTTTGCGAAATTATAATAATTCTATAAAAAATTGCTGTTGTAGTTGTGGAATGAAAAAAGGAATATGTATATTAAATAAATTATCTGATTTAATTGAAAGTAATACAGTCTACTATACTTGTAGTGATTCTAGTGGAACAATAAAAGATAGTAAATATCCTAATTTTATTTTATTAGAAGAGGAAAATTCTACACCTCCGCCTGAAAAAATATATATTAACCTTTGTATAGAGGATATAAATTTTATAAAAATAGAACCTGAAGATGGCAATTATCAACTTATTATAAATGAATTAAACAAACAGTACGTATCACCATTTGTTCTTTGTCTAACTTGTGATGAAAATTGTTGCTGTAAAACTAGTGTAGCAGCATACCTTAAAGATAAATATCTAGAGCAAAACCCGGCGAAGAGAGAATTTATTATAAATGTAAAAGGAGATACGTCTACAATACCTACTACACCAAAAAATAAGGTGTCACTAGTTCACTTAGACTATGATGTAGCATGGGTTTTAGACTCTGTTGAGCAGGTTTTATATTTAGTTTCTTTATGTAATATATGTGCTTTAATTGATTAAATTTGTTAATTATAGTTTTATTAATAATAGGAGTTAAGAAATGTACAAAACATGATTTATTGGGTATTCTTAAATAAGAGTACCTTTTTATATTTCTTAGATTGTATAATTAAGTTTGTGTTTTATAGTAATCTTAGTTTCACTTTAAAGTAAAATAAAGCTAGTTTGAAAGTTAAAATAATCCAGACTTTCAAACTAGCTTTTTATTATATATTTAATTTTTCAATGTAATGACAATTCACTTCAATATGATTTAAAAATAGTAGTAATCTCTCATAAAGCGGATGAGATTCTTGACCATATTTAAGTTCTAGGTTTTCACCTATTTCTTTGACAGTTTTTTTACCATCAATTAGCAAGAATACACAACTACTATATGTGTCCAATGTCATTTTTTTATACATTGGAATTTTGAATTTTAGCTTTCTAAAAAATCTTTGAACCCTGTGATCTTGTTTTTCAAGTACAGTTACAATTCCTTCTTTATCCACTTCATATTCAATTTTATCAGAAATCTTAAATACTATATTTAAAATTTCGTTATTATTATTTATCATGTTTTACCTTAGATAAAGCAATAGGTAATGTTGTAAGAATAACTAAAGCTATTAGTAAAATTATTGCCATTGTATTTCCTGAAGCAAATCCAGTTGGTGTAGCTGCTTTTACAACTCCTGTTACTTGTAATATTATTCCTACTAGACCTATGATAGAACCACCAGCAACAAGACCAGAAGATAAACTTATACCATTGGCAACTTTTACTTCTTTTTCATCATCAGCTTTAGAAGTCATTTCAACAAATACACGGATTAATGCACCAATTAAGATTATAGAAGTCGTTGCAATTGGTAAGTAGAATCCTATAGCAACAGTCATTATTGGTAAGTTTAAGAAATAGAAAACAATTGCCATAAATACACCGGCAATAATCATAACCCAAGGTAATTCACCTGACATAATACCAGAAGTCAGTGTTGACATTAAGTTTGCTTGAGGTAATGCAAATGGAGGATTATCACCAGTAATTTTAAGTTGATCAGCAAGTAATAATATAGTAGCTGTAACAACGATTACACCTACTATACCAGCAATTGCAAAGTAACGTTGCATTTCATTTTTACTACCACCCATAATATAAGTTACTTTTTGAGACTGGCTGTATCCACCAGCCATGGAAATTGCAACAACTATAAATGTACCAAATAAAAGTAATGATTTATTGTCTGCTTGATTAGTCCATCCCATTGAAACAAATATTAATGTAACGATAACTAATGACGCAATTGTCATACCAGAAACTGGAAGATTTGATGTTCCTATAGTACCTGTTAAACGTCCTGCTACAATAACAAATAATAATGATAATAAAAGAGAAATAATTGCTCCAACAATTGCCATTAAAACGCTACCAGAAATTATAAATCCTGCTATAAATGCAATTACAATACCAGCTAATAATATTAACATTTGAATAGATGAAGAATCTTCAGATCCTTCAGTACTTGTTTTTGCATTAATTGTTTCTTTAACTGAAGCTATGATTGTTGGTATAAGTTTAATTGCACCAATCATACCACCACAAAGCATCATACCAGCGCCTATATATTTTACGTAACTACCAGATATTGCATTTACATCCATTTGATTAAGTGGCATTGAAGGATTATTCCATACCATAGCTCCATCTGCAGCCATATCAGTAAAGTAACCTATTAAAGGCGCAATAGCAAAGTTTGATAAAATAGAACCAGCAAACATCATTAAAGATACTTCAAGTCCTACAATAAATCCAATTCCTAAAAGAAGTGGATTAACTTCTACTTGGAATTTCCACTTATAGAACTTGCTTCCAAAGAAGCTTATTACGTTATTTGTTACATTTAAGAATGAACCTGTTAATACAGTAAGTATACCACTAATTCCAAATCCAATTCCCATGTATTTCATAGAATCTCCTGCACCTTCTGAAGCAACAAGTGTTTCAGAAATAGCCATTGACTCTGGATACATAAGCTTACCATGTTCTTCAATAATTAAATAATTATGAACAAGTGATGCAGCTCCAATACCAAATAATACTCCACCGATTCCAACAGCTAGACCTTCTAAAAAGGTAATTTGGCTACCAATTAAAATAACAGCAGGTAGTACAAAAATCATACCACTGGCAACTGACTCACCACCACTTGACATACCTTGGATTAGATTTTTACCAAGAATGCCTTTTTTACTAGCGAATGCTCCAACAAACGCTGAACCTATTATGGAACCAGGAATCCCTGCAGCAACTGTAAGACCTGCCTTCATACCAGAATAAGTTGTAGAAGCGGCAAAAACAGCAGCTAGAATAAGACCTATAATTAATATTATAGTGTTTCCCCCTGAGTTAGACTTGTCTGTTACGTAAGGAACATAATCTTTTCCAGATATTCCTCCATACGCCTCTTTAGATAATTTTTTTTTCATTGAATTTTCACCCCTTTATTTATTTAAGAATATTATATCATAAAACGTTTTCATTTGGTAATAATTAGGAAATAAAGTAATATAATGTAAAAAAATATAAAATTAAACGAGAATATATAAACTATGAATCATTTAACTAGATAGTTATGTATAATTAAGATATAATTAAAGTTATAATTATGAAGAAATGAGGGTATGAATATGAATGGTTTAGACAGAAGAGAAGAAATCGTAAATATTTTAAAAAACTCAAGTCAAGCAATAAGTGGTACAAACTTAGCTAATGAACTAAATGTCAGTAGACAACTTATAGTAGGAGATATAGCACTACTTAGAGCATCTGGAATGTATATAATATCAACACCAAAAGGTTATATTTTAGATACTAAAGAAAGTAATGAAAATTACATAATAAGAACAATCGCATGTAAACATAGTAAAGATTTTATAGAAGATGAACTTAATTCAATAGTTGACGAAGGGGCAACAGTTGTAAATGTAATCGTTGAACATAGTGTATATGGTCAAATAACAGGAGATTTGCATGCATCATCAAGACGTGATGTAAAGGCATTTATGAATAAACTTAAATTAGAAGATGTAAATCCTCTATCTCAGTTAACTGATGGAATACACCTTCATACTATAAAATGTAGGGATGAAGAGACATATGAAGAAGTAATAAAGTCTTTAAAAGAAAAGGGATATTTATATTAAGTGGTGTTTAACACCACTTAATATAAATATCCCTTATTTATGTATAAATTACGTTATAATAATTGACAAGTTGTTGATTTGGTACTAAACTGTAATTATAGGTGTAAAGACACATATAATTACAGTTAGAAATGGAGGATATAAAATGAATAATAAATTAAATACAAGAGCAGTTATATTATCTGCACTATTATGTTCTATTGGAATAATAATACCTATGTTTTCGCCAATTAAAATTATATTAGAGCCAGCATCATTTACATTAGCAAGTCATGTAGCTATATTTATAGCTATGTTTATATCACCGGGGACAGCCTTATTTGTGGCACTTGGAACTACCTTAGGTTTTTTATTAGGAGGGTTTCCAATTCCAGTAGTACTAAGAGCTTTAAGTCATGTAGTATTTGTTAGTATAGGTTCTATGTATTTAAAGAAAAATAAATCAGTTATTAAGGATATTAAAAGTTCACTTGGATATTCTTTTGTTATCGCTTTAATTCATGCGGTTAGTGAAGTATTAATAATTATACCGTTTTACTTTGGTTCATCACTTTCAGCAGGGTATTATGACAAAGGATTTATTGTTTCAGTACTTGGATTAGTTGGTATTGGAACTATAATACACAGTATGATAGATTTTTCGATGTCAGTATATATATGGAATTTACTTCCTAAGGAAGTTGTTAGAACCTCAAGTATAAAAGCATAAAATTATAGAAAAAAAGAAGGAAGATATAAAGACTTAAGATATTTTTAGGTATTTATATCTTTTTTTATAGCTTGTAACATAAATATTCCCATATGCATATAGTTATTATACAGAGACAACTAAATATATTATAACAACATATAGGGAGGACATTATGGAATGGTTTATGGGGTTATCTCCTGTTATACAAGCGTTAATAGCAACGTTATTTACATGGGGAGTTACAGCATTAGGTGCTGCTGTAGTATTATTTTTTAAGTCAGTAAACAGAAAAGTATTAGATTGTATGCTAGGATTTGGAGCAGGGGTTATGATAGCAGCAAGTTTTTGGTCTTTATTAAATCCAGCAATCCAGTTATGCGAAGAATTAGGAGTTAAAAATGCTTGGTTTCCACCAGCAATGGGGTTTTTAATAGGAGGACTTTTTATAGTAGTATCAGAGAAATTTTTAGATAAGTACTGTTTTACTACATGGAAGAGTGGCAATGCAGAATGTGAAATAAATTCTGTAAAAAGATGTTTATTATTAGTTTCAGCGGTTACTATTCATAACATCCCAGAAGGTCTTGCAGTTGGAGTTGCTTTTGGAGGGGTAGTGGCAGGGGTTGACGGTGCGACTGTACTTTCGGCAATGTTATTAGCATTAGGTATTGGACTTCAAAATTTTCCAGAAGGAGCAGCAGTATCGCTTCCATTAAGAAGAGAAGGATATAGCAGGTCAAAATCATTTTTTATTGGGCAAGCATCTGGTATGGTAGAACCCATAGCAGGAGTTATAGGTGCAATAGCTGCTATGACTATGAGAAGCATACTACCATTTTTACTAGCATTTGCAGCAGGAGCTATGATTTCAGTTGTATCATCTGAACTAATACCAGAAAGTGCTAGTGAAAATAAGAATTTAGCCACTATAGGTGTTATATTAGGATTTATGCTTATGATGATAATGGATGTTGCATTAGGATAGATACTATAACCAGAAAGCTTATAAATAAACAGCTAAGAAAGTTTGCATAAAATAACCTATTATGATAAAATTCTAATGTCAAAACTAAAGAAGATAGGTGAAGAAGATGCTAAACGAAACAAAAGAATTACTAAAAAGCTTCTATGGACTAGATGATGAAACATTTGAATTATCAGAAAATGTTATGGAAGAGATAAAAGATAAATTTGAAGATATAAAACAAATAAGAGAATACAACCAATATAAAGTGTTAAAAGCTATGCAAGAAGCTCATTTAAGTGATAACCACTTTAACTGGACTACTGGATATGGATACAATGACCTTGGTCGTGAAAAAATAGAAGAAATATATGCAAACGTATTTAATGCTGAAGATTCTATAGTTCGCCCTATAATAGTTAATGGAACTCATGCCTTAACACTATGCTTACAAGGGATAGTTAGACCAGGAGATGAGATATTATCAGTTACTGGTAAGCCATATGACACATTAGAAGGTGTCATAGGAATAAGAGAAGAAAAAGGATCTTTAAAAGAGTTCAATGTCACATATGACCAAGTTGATTTCTTAGAAGATGGAAACGTAGACTTAGATGGAATCAAAGCTAAAATAAATGATAAAACAAAGCTTGTAATGATACAAAGGTCTAAGGGATATTCTTGGAGAAAATCACTTACAATTGCTGACATAAAAGAAGTTATAGATACTGTAAGAAGTGTTAAACCAGAGGTTATAGTTATGGTTGATAACTGCTATGGTGAATTTTTAGAAACTCAAGAACCAACAGATGTAGGTGCTGATATAGTTGCAGGATCACTTATCAAAAATCCAGGTGGAGGACTTGCTTTAACTGGTGGATATATAGTAGGTAAGAAAGATTTAATTGAACTTATATCATACAGATTAACTTCACCAGGTATAGGTAAAGAATGTGGTCTTACATTTGGGACTAGTAGAACAGTACTTCAAGGATTCTTCATGGCTCCATACGTTGTAAGCCAAGCTGTAATGGGTGCAATATATTGTGCTAGAATGTTTGAAAAATTGGGATATGAAGTACTTCCAAAGTATGATGATGTAAGAAGTGATATAATACAAATAGTAAGATTAAATAGTGAAGAAGAAGTTATAGCTTTCTGTCAAGGTATACAAGCAGCAGCTCCTGTTGATTCTTATGTAAAACCAGTTCCTTGGGCAATGCCAGGATATGATGACGAAGTTATAATGGCTGCGGGTGCTTTTATCCAAGGGTCTTCTATAGAATTAAGTGCAGACGCTCCTATAAAGCCTCCATATAATGTATACTTCCAAGGTGGACTTACATTTGACCACTCTAAGATGGGTACTTTAAAGGCTATTGAATATATGAAAAAGAATAAATAAGCAAATAATAGATGACCTGAGGTTTGATTTAAACCTTAGGTCATATTTGGTAAAATATAGAAAATGATACTGTATATTAAGTAGTGTATAATAAGAAACAGAGTTAATATAAATAAAAAGGGCATAAGTAATATTTAGAATGAAAGGAAAGGTAAAAGTTATGATTTTAGAAACTATTAAGACTAGCTTTTTATTAACCATGTCCATAATAGGCATATTTGTGCTGTTTGGTATGATTTATAATTTTATAGAGAAAAGAAATTCTAGTTATATTCAAGCTACATTTGGATTCAAAGGTATTTTAATTACTGGTATTATAGGAACAACTATACATGAATTAAGTCACTATTTAATGGCCTTAATATTTGGACATAAAATAGGAGAAGTTAAATTATTTAGGCCAAGAGAAGCTAAGATTGATGGTGTGCTAGGTTTTGTAGAGCATAGATACAATAAGAGAAGTTTATATCAAAGAATAGGCAACTTTTTCATTGGGATAGCTCCTATGATATTTGGAACAGTAGCAATAAGTATCAGCTTTAAATTGTTGCTTCCAGAAATGTTTTCTAAATTAAATATTTCAGAATATATAGATTTGATTAGTAAAAATAATCTGAGAGATATATATTTACTTTTAGAGCAAAATTTTAAGCTATTATTTAATATGGTTTTTAGTATATATAATTTAACGAATTTTAGATTTTGGATTTTTATATTCATAATGTATTCTATAAGTACACATATGTCTTTAAGTACGGCAGATTTAAAAAACTCTAGTTCTGGGCTACTATGTATATTTATGACTACAATGTTTATTTCTTTGATATGTACAGTATTAAAAATAAACTTACTAGGATTACAATCAATATTTTTAAAATATAACTTATATTTAACTTGTTTCTTAGCGTTAGGGGTTATATTTGGTTTAATTAGTTTAGCAATTTCATTCTTGTTTTATATATGCAAGCGCTGATGACCAATCTAAGAAGGATACTTTAAAAGCTATTGGATATATGAAGAAGAATAAATAGATGCTATGTGTAAAATATCTGATTGCTATTTTTATAAAGGTGATTATATTGAAGCTAGAAAAAGTATATATAAAACTTTTGAGTATACAACTCCTAGGGTTGAAGCAGTTTATAGATTAGCAGATTCTTTCAAGCAAAAAGAAAGATATGAAGAAGCAGCAAGTTGGTATGAAAGTATATTGAATTTGAAAATGCCGAAAGAGTGTTATGGATTTATTTCTCCAGAATATTGGACTTGGAAACCACATCTTCAACTTACGGTATGTTATTATAAATTGAATAACATAGAAAAAGCTATATATCATCATAATAGGGCATACGAAATTAATCCTAATAATGAGCGATTCTTTAATAGATAAAGTTGTGGATATGATATGTAACAACACTGAAGTATATACCATATATTAATAATGGTAGTAACTAGAGTTACCAAATATACTAAAGGTGGATATATAAATGGAAGAATGTACAAATAGTAGAAATAATAAGCGTAATCATGGAGATGATTGTAACAAGTGTAATCATTCTGATTGTTGTGATTGCTGTGATTGTAGTTGTTGTGAAGGGCCAGTAGGGCCAAGAGGCCGAACAGGTCCAGCAGGAGATAAAGGAGATACAGGAGATAAAGGAGATAAAGGAGATACAGGAGCACCAGGAGATTGTTGCTGTAAAGATGCCGTTAAGTATGCACTAGGTAAAATAGGAGATAAAGAAGTATCTTTAATTTCTTTTAATACAACTAAAACAGGGAAGATTGTAGCAGATCAGACGAATCCAGATGTAGTACACCTACAAGAAACAACTGGTCAAGGAACACCTGGTGAAAAAAAATATAATTATTATGTATCTTTATGTAATGTTATACTTATAACTTTCCCAAGTGCACCATCTGTAGATCAATGTAGTACACCAAAATGTTGTTGTAATCAAGATGTAAGTTCAGCACTAGCAACACTTATAGGAGCATATGAACAAGGAGAACCACCAAAATCAGTAGGAATAAGTATAGATATTATAGATAATACAAATAAGAGTCTTGATATAGTTAAAGTATATGGAATATGTAATGGAATTTTATGGGCTGAGTTTGAAAATGCAATAGCGTCTGATAAATATGGAGCCATCCCATTATGTTCTATATTCTCAGCAGAGCAAACTAGTACAAAACTATCGTTACCAACAATGGAGAAAAGAGTAACTAACTTAGAAGATACAGTAGATGAATTAGATCAAAGGGTAATAAAATTAGAAAAAAAATAAAGAGTGGAAAAATTATAGAAAGAGAAATTGAATTTTAATTAGGCTTTAGAAAAAATAAGTTTATTAAAAATGATAAATATATATAAATTGGATAAATACTTTTTAGATAATAAAAAATGGGTAGTTTATATAGTGAACTGCTCCCTGTCAAGTAGACAGTGCAAAAAATAAAAATTAAGCAACTAAGGTCTGCTCTCGGTATTCCATCGGAGACAGGCCTTTTAGTTTTTTCTGTAATCTTTTATTATTGTAAAAATCTA
>NZ_JBXKIW010000032.1:0-63133 GCF_056995035.1 Romboutsia sp.
AAACAAGCTAACTTCTTAATAGAGAACAGACTTGTTGATGTAGCTATAGTAGGAAATGCTCAAAATTCTAATGAAGTACTTCAAAAGGTATTAAAAGCGAATAACGATAAAGAAATAGATTTATGTATAAACTGTGTAAACGTGCAAAATACTGAAATGAGTTCTATATTACCAGTTAAAGATGATGGGACAGTATACTTCTTCTCTATGGCAACGGCATTTACAAAAGCAGCTCTTGGAGCTGAAGGTGTAGGTAAAGATGTAAATATGGTAATAGGTAATGGATACACTAAAGGTCATGCTGAGGTAACTATAAATGCTTTAAGAGAAAGTGAAACACTAAGAAACATATTTAAAAAACTATATATATAATAGGGGGATATTATGAATAGAAAAATATTTACAGATATTAGTGAAGAATTATGGAATGATTGGAAATGGCAAGTTAAAAATAGGATAACAACTGTTGAGGACTTAAAAAAATATATACCACTAACAGAAAGTGAAGAAGATGGAATTATAAAGTGCTTACAAAACCTAAGAATGAGTATAACTCCTTACTATTTATCATTAATTGATCCAGAAAATCCTAATGATCCTATAAGAAAGCAAGCAATTCCAACATCAAACGAGTTATCAAGATCAAGTGCAGATTTAGATGATCCACTTCATGAAGATGGAGATTCTCCAGTACCAGGGCTTACTCATAGATATCCAGATAGAGCATTACTTTTAATAACAGACCAATGTGCAATGTATTGTAGACACTGTACTAGAAGAAGATTTGCAGGTCAAATGGATGATGCACAACCATTAAATCAAATAGATAAGGCAATAGAATATATAAGAAATACACCAGTAATAAGAGATGTATTATTATCAGGTGGAGATGCTCTTTTAATGAGTGATGAAAAATTAGAATACATTATAAGTAAGTTAAGAGAAATACCTCATGTTGAGATAATAAGAATAGGAAGTAGAGTTCCTGTAGTTATGCCACAAAGAATAACTGATGACTTGGTTAATATATTGAAAAAATATCATCCAATTTGGTTAAACACTCACTTTAATCATCCAAATGAAATAACAGAAGAATCAAAAGCAGCATGTGCTAAAATGGCAAATGCAGGTATACCTTTAGGAAACCAAAGTGTTTTACTAAAAGGGGTAAACGATTGCATGCATGTTATGAAAAAATTAGTTAATGACTTAGTAAAAATAAGAGTTAGACCATATTACATATATCAATGTGACTTATCTAATGGAATAGAGCACTTTAGAACTCCAGTATCTAAAGGTATAGAAATAATAGAAGGTCTTAGAGGTCATACTTCAGGATATTGTGTTCCAACATTTGTTGTAGATGCACCAGGTGGTGGTGGTAAAACTCCAGTTATGCCAAACTATGTTATATCTCAAAGCCATGACAAAGTTATACTTAGAAACTTTGAAGGAGTTATAACAACTTATACAGAGCCTTCTCATTACGAACAAACATGTGAATGTGAAGTTTGTAGTGGTGAAAAAACTGTTCATAAAGTAGGAGTTGCAGGACTTTTAAATAATGAAAGAATGGTACTTGAACCAACTGAATTAGATAGAAAGAAAAGAGAATTAATAAACCATTAGATAAAAGAGATTATAAGTTTTTATTATTAAAATATTAAGAAAGTTATACTTATCTGTAATGGATAAGTATAACTTCCTTAATATAAAAAAGGAATTAATGTTATGGATATACTAGAAAAAATATTAAAATATAAAAGTTTATCTATTATAGGCAATTACAAAAATGTTGGAAAAACAACAACACTAAACTATATAATAAAAGAAATATCAAAATATAATACAATCCTTGGTCTTACATCAATAGGAGTTGATGGAGAAAGTCAAGATATTGTCACTAAAACTAAAAAGCCTAGAATTTATGTAAATAAAGGAAGTATAATAGCCACAGCTAAAAGTTGTGTGTTAAATAGTGATATCACTAAAGAAATAATAGAAGTTACAAATATAAATACACCACTAGGTGCTGTAATTATATTTAGAGCTTTAAGTGATGGATATGTAGAATTAGCAGGACCATCTATAAATAATCAAATTAAATATATATGTGAAAGATTAAAATTATATGGAGCCAATCTAAGTATAGTAGATGGTGCATTATCTAGAAAAACTTTAGGATCACCAAGCATTACAGATGCAACTATCTTTTGTAGTGGTGCGATTTTAAATAAAGATATAAAAAAAGCAGTAGAACAAATTGCTTACGAAGCTAATGTATTAAATACTGATAACATATATGATGATGAATTTTTCAAAATATATAATGATATAAAAGAAAATAAAGTTAGTATAGTCAATAGAGATTATACACATAAAAGCCTTAATATAAGTACAACTTTAAATGCTCATAAAGAAGTTTATGATGCTATTGATGATGATACTAAGTACGTAGTTATTAATGGAACTCTTACAAATAGTTTAATAGATAACCTGATAAAAAGTGGCTATAAGTATAGAAATATAACTATATTAATTAGTGATAGTACAAAAATATTTTTAGATAAAGAAACTTATGATAAGTTTACAAAGCTCAAAGGCTGTATAAAAGTTGTAAGCAAAGTAAATCTAATAGGTATAAGTATAAATCCAACTTCTATTAATGGATACAGCTTTAATGAAGAAGATTTTATAAATGATATACAAAGTAAAACTAAATTAAAAGTATTTAATGTTATGAATTAAAGATAAAGTAAATTATAAATTTCACAGTGAATGTTTTGGTAAAAAAGAAGGTGGTAGTATTAAACAGTTTATAAATGATGAATTAAACATAGTCACATCATTTGGAAATCAAGAAAAAAAAAATATAAAGATGTTTAAAAAAAATAATTCTAATGATCTTGTAAAAGAATTAGATTATATAGAAGCTATAAAAAAAAGCACATTAGAAAATAAAGATACTTATGAGGAAATACAATATATATTTTGCAAAATAAAAGATATAAAAAATACTGTAAAAAGATTAGAAAATAAAGATATATTAGATGAAATAGAACTTTTTGAAATTAAAAACTTTGCAATAAATACTGTAGAAATAATCAAAAACTATAATAAATTAAATTTACAAATAGATTATATAAACTTTAAAGATTTAGAAAAAATAATAGAAATATTAGATCCAGATAACTTAAAATTATCAACATTTCATATATACGATTCATATAGTAATGATTTATCACAAATTAGAAAGTCAAAAGCAATTCTAGAAAATAAAATATTCACCGAAGTAGACATAGAAAAAATAGAAAAACTAAAAATAGAGCGATTAGAAAAAGTAGTACAAGAAGAAAAAGAACAAATTAAAATAAAAAAACAATTAAGTAATAGCATTTATTACTATATAAAAGATATAAATACAAATATTAAATCCATAGGTAAATTAGATTTTTTAATAGCTAAGACTAATTTAGCAATAAAATATAATGCTATAAAGCCAAGTATAAACAATGAAAATAAAATATACTTTAAAAATATTATAAATCCAAAGGTTAAAAGCATATTAAGTAAAGAAAACAAAAATTATATGCCGATAAGTATAGATATAAATAAGAAAATAACACTTATAACTGGTGCTAATATGGGTGGCAAAAGTGTTAGCATGAATACTATTGTACTTAATTTATATTTATTCCAATGTGGATTTTATGTATTTGGTGAAGAAGCTAACTTATGTGTATTTGACTTTATATATTTGATAAGTGATGATATGCAAGATATAAGTAAAGGGCTTAGTACATTTGGAGCTGAGATTATAAAGCTGAAAGAAATAACAAAGCTTATGAAGCATCAAGATGGGTTTATAGCCTTAGATGAATTTGCAAGAGGAACTAATCCAAGTGAAGGGAAAATACTTTTAAAATCAATTTGTACATACTTTAAAAGATTTAACTCTATAAGTTTAATATCAACTCATTATGATGAAGTAATGCAAGAAAACATTGACCATTATCAAGTAGTTGGACTTAAGAATGTAGATTTTGAAGGTTTAAAACGTCAAGTAAACTTAAAATTTTCAAGTAAAGGGAGCAGTAGTAAAAGTATAGGCATACTTCAAGAAAACATGGATTACAGGCTAGAAAAAGTAAATAAAGAAGCTAAAGTTCCAAAGGATGCTTTGAATATTTGTAAGCTACTTGGATTAAGTAATGAAATAATAGAAATAGCACAGAATATTCAAGAAAAACAATACAAGGGGGATAAAAATGAGTAAATTAAATTTGAATTTTGAGGTAGTTAAAAAAGCTCGTAAAAGTGCACAAAACATTGCACTAGATACACAAGAGTTTATAAATAAGCACACTACAGTAGCAGTTGAGAGAACTGTTTGTAGATTACTTGGAATAGATGGAGTAGATGAGTTTGAGGTACCACTACCTAATGTTGTAGTAGATAATATTAAAAACTCACAAAATAATAGTGGACTAGGATTAGGAGCAGCTTATTATATAGGTAATGCAATGTTAAATACAAATCTTACACCACAAGAAATAGCAGAGAAAGTTTCAAATGGTGAATTAGATCTATGCAGCCTTAAAGAACATGATGTATTTGAAGTAAAACTTAAAATAAATGAAATAGCTAAAAAAAGTGTAGCTAAAATAAAAGAAAATAGAAGCAAAAGAGAAAACTACCTTAATGAGTATGGAGATAAAACTGGACCATATTTATATGTAATAGTTGCAACAGGTAATATACATGAAGATATAATTCAAGCAAGAGCAGCAGCTAAACAAGGTGCTGATATAATAGCAGTTATTAGAACTACTGGACAAAGTTTACTAGATTATGTTCCATATGGTGCTACAACAGAAGGATTTGGTGGAACTTATGCAACAGGTGAAAACTTTAGATTAATGAGAGAAGCACTTGATGAAGTAGGAGAAGAACTAGGAAGATATATAAGACTTTGTAACTACTGTTCAGGATTATGTATGCCAGAAATTGCTGCACTTGGAGCACAACAAAGATTAGATGTTATGCTAAATGATGCCTTATATGGAATATTATTTAGAGATATAAATATGAAAAGAACTATGATAGATCAATACTTCTCAAGAATTATCAATGGATTTGCAGGAGTTATCATAAACACTGGCGAAGATAATTATTTAACTACGGCAGATGCAGTAGAAGAAGCACATACAGTATTAGCATCACAATTTATAAATGAGCAATTTGCATTAATTGCAGGATTACCAGAAGAACAAATGGGACTTGGTCATGCATTTGAAATAAGTCCTGATGTGGAAAATGGATTCTTGTATGAACTTTCACAAGCTCAAATGGCTAGAGAAATATTTCCTAAAGCACCTCTTAAGTATATGCCACCTACAAAGTTTATGACAGGGGATATATTTAAAGGTCAAGTACAAGATGCATTATTTAACATGGTAACTATTATGACAAATCAAAAATTACACCTACTTGGTATGCTTACAGAAGCTATACATACACCTTTTATATCAGATAGAGCATTATCAATAGAAAATGCAAAATATATCTTTAGCACAATGAAAGACTTTGGAGATGAAATAGAATTTAAAAAAGATGGAATTATGTGTCAAAGAGTAGATGAAGTTTTAAATAAAGCTTGTGATTTAATTCATGAAATAGAAAAAGAAGGATTATTTAAAACTTTAGAACAAGGTAAATTTGCAGGAATAAAAAGACCTATAGATGGTGGAAAAGGATTAGATGGAGTATTTATGAAAGAAGCTAATTACTTTAATCCATTTATAGAACTTATGCTAGGAGGTGGCTTCTAATGAGCGGACTATATTCAATGCAAGCAAAGGAATTTGATAAAAATTTAGACTTAAAAAATTTAAAACCTTATGGAGATACTATGAATGACTCTAAGGTACAAGTAAGTTTTACTCTACCTATAAAAGATGATGAACAAGGCATAGAAGCTGCAAAACTTACTGCTAAAAACATGGGGCTTAGTGATATTAACGTTGCTCATCATAAAGCTTTAGATAAGGAATTTACTTTTTATGTTGTGTATGGAAGTTTAGAAAACGGTGTAAACTATGAAGAGATCCATGTTGAAGTTGCACAAGAAGAAACTATGGATAAATACCAAGTAGAAGAATATATAAAAGAAAATATAAAAAGAGATATAGTAATAGTTGGAGCAAGTACAGGAACAGATGCTCATACTGTAGGAATAGATGCAATAATGAATATGAAAGGTTATGCAGGTAATTATGGGCTTGAAAGATATGACATGGTAGAAGCTTATAACCTTGGTAGTCAAGTTCCAAATGAAGAATTTATTAAAAGAGCAGTAGAACTTAAGGCAGATGTGCTTTTAGTTTCTCAAACTGTAACTCAAAAAAATGTTCATATAGAAAATTTAATAAACTTAGTAGAATTACTAGAAGCAGAAGGACTTCGTGACAAAGTTGTATTAATTTGTGGAGGTCCAAGAATTAGCCATGAACTTGCAAAAGAATTAGGATATGATGCAGGATTTGGGCCAGGAAAATTTGCACAAGATGTTGCAAGTTTTGCAGTAGTTGAAATAATAAATAGAAAGTTAACATAAAATTCAAAAAAGTAACATAATTATCAGAAGATTTAGTATAATTAAATAAATATATTTATTTAAAAATTTAATTTTAATTAGGAGGAAATATTTTGGAAAAACAGCCAAAAGTTAGTAGAAAGGCAACCGTAGGGGAGGCAGCGATAGTAATAGTATTTTTAATATCAGTATTAGCTTATTCATTAATTAAATTAGATGCAGACCCTCAAATACCACTTATACTAGGGTCACTTGTAGCAGCGCTTATAGGAATATTTAGGCTAGGATTTACATGGAAAGAATTGGAAGAAGGTGCTCTAGATACTATAAGAATGGCAATGCAAGCAATACTTATACTTTTAGTAGTAGGGACGTTAATAGGAACTTGGATACTAAGCGGTACAGTACCATCTATGATTTATTGGGGACTTAAAATACTATCACCTGGAATATTCTTATTTGCAACATGTATCATATGTGCAATAGTATCACTTGCAACAGGTTCTTCATGGACTACAGCAGGAACAGTAGGTATTGCACTTATAGGAATAGGCCAGGGATTAGGAATACCAGCACCGATTGTAGCAGGATCTATAATATCTGGGGCATACTTTGGAGATAAAATGTCACCATTATCAGATACTACAAATTTAGCACCTGCAATGGCAGGAACAACACTATTTGAACATGTAAAACACATGATTTATACAACAGGACCATCACTTTTAATAGCACTTGTGTTATATGCAATTATAGGTATGAAATATGCAGGTAAAGAACTAGATATAAGTCAAATAGAACTTATAAGAACTACATTAGAAGGAAGTTTTAAGACGTTATCACCAGTGCTTTTAATACCTCCAGTAGTAGTTATACTTATGGTTATATTTAAAATGCCAGCTATACCAGGCCTTATAGTAGGTACATTATTAGGCGGAATATTTGCAGGAATTTTCCAAGGTTCAGATCTAGCAACAATAATAGATGCATCTCACTATGGATATGTATCAGAAACTGGAGTTGCAGCTGTTGATGATTTACTAACTCGTGGAGGATTAGATAGTATGATGTGGACAGTTTCACTTATACTATGTGCATTAACATTAGGTGGAATACTTGAAAAAACTGGAATGCTTGAAGCTTTAACTGTAGCATTACTTAGTATGACAAAAGGAACTTTTGGTTTAGTATTCGCAACAATAATATCTTGTATAGGAGTAAACTTAGCAACAGGAGAGCAGTACTTATCAATAGTTTTACCAGGAAGAATGTATAAAGATCAATATAGAAAAAGAGGATTACATCCTAAAAACTTATCAAGAGCTCTTGAAGATAGTGGAACATTATCATCTCCACTTATTCCATGGAACACATGTGGAGCTTATATGTTTGCAACACTAGGAGTACATCCACTTGCTTACTTACCATTTGCATTCTTAAACTTAATAAATCCATTAGTATCACTTTTCTATGGTGCAACAGGTATAACTATGGAAAAATTATCACCTGAAGAAATGAAAATAGTAGAACAAGAAATAAAAGACGGTTTATTATAAAAAATTTGATTACATAATATAAGAGAAATATTTCACATAAAAGAGAGAGTCACTTTAATGAATTTAATCATTAAGAGACACTCTCTTTGTTTTATCTCCTAGAATTGTATATTTTTTCAATAACATTTAAAATCTCATACATAACCCAAGCACAAAATGCTAAAACAAATACTCCCATCATAACTAAATCTAGCTTAAATACTTGACTTCCATAAACTATCAAATATCCAATACCATATCTTGAAACTAAAAATTCACCAACTATAACTCCTACCCAAGCCATACCAATATTAATTTTTGTAAGATTTATTAAATTACCAATATTTGAAGGTATTATTAATTTAAATAATATTTGAGACTTTTTAGCACCAAAGCTTCTTAACATTTTCACTTTTTCTTCATCAACATTTGTAAAATAATTATAAGAAGATAAAATCGTTACAACTACTGAAATAGTAACAGCAGTAACAACAATACCAGTAATACCAGCCCCTGCCCAAACTATAATAATAGGAGCTAGAGCAGTTTTAGGAAGTGCATTAAGTACTACTAAAAATGGATCTAATATTTTTGATAATTTCTCAGACCACCACAGTGCTATAGCGATTAATATACCTAAAACAGTACCAATGACAAGACCTAAAATAGTTTCATAAACAGATACACCTACATGTTTTAGAAGTTCTCCATTTTGAAGATAGGTAACAAACAAGTGGTATATATTACTAGGTTTGCTAAATAAGAATGTATTTATTATTTGAAGATCAGCAAGAAATTCCCAGAGTACTATAAATCCTAATAGTAGTAGCAATTGATATATTAATACTTTTCTTTTTTGTTTTTTAGCATTTTTAAAATATTGAATATATCCATCAGTATCTTTACTTAGTTTCATGAGAATCAAGCTCCTTCCAGAGTATGTCAAAGTATTTTTGGAAATCTAAAACTTTACGAGTTTGTAGAGGAGTTAAATCTTCATTTTTTCTAAGTTCTATATCATGAATACTTTTTACAGTTGCAGGTATCTTAGATAAAACAATAACTTTATCACTCATAGATATAGCTTCACTTATATCATGTGTAACTAGTATTGCAGACTTATTTTCATTTTTAATGATTTTGTAAACATCATCACTTACCAAAAGTCTTGTTTGATAATCAAGTGCCGAGAAAGGCTCATCAAGTAGTAATACATCAGGATTTACAGAAAGAGTACGAATAAGAGATACTCTTTGTCTCATACCACCAGAAAGTTCCTTTGGATACATATTTCTAAATTCCCATAGTCCGTAAGTTTTTAGAAGTTTTTCAACTTGTGCTATTGATTTTTCGTTTTTGTTATTTTGAATTTCAAGGCCAATTGTTATATTATCCATAATATTTCGCCATTCTAGTAAATGGTCTTTTTGAAACATATATCCGATTTTTCCGTTTATGTTGACTTCACCGCTAGTTGGTTTTAGAAGTTTTGTTAGTATGTTTAGGATGGTTGATTTTCCACAGCCACTAGGTCCAAGTAGAGTTAGGATTTGACCTTCGTCTAGTGAGAAATTTATGTCTTTTAGGACTCCTAGTTCTCCATCTTTGGTGTAAAAGGTCTGACACAGGTCAGCAACTTTTACTATTTCATTCATATGAGTCACCCCCAAAAAGATTTTTGCTATATATTATAGTATTAAGGTTTTTGAGGATTTGTACCAAGTTTTATACATATATTAAAAATATATAACCTTAGTATTATAAAAATTAGATGTATTTAAAACATGAAAACTATGTATTAAATACATCTAAAATGCAATATGGAATATATGTTCTTTTAATGCTTAAAAAAATATTCATCTATATTTTATTATTAAAATTTCTATTTGAATGCTTAAACTTAAGTTCAACAAATTTAACAGGAACGTATTCGCAACTAGCTATATATTCACTACGACGCCCCATATACTTATCAAACACGTTATCATCTAATAAAAGTTCAGCGCCAAAAGAATTGGCTTCAGTTTCATATTTTTCTAACCTAAAATTAGTATATGTAGCTAAAAATAATGCATTCATAGTAGGATGAAGTACAGCATGTCCTAACTCGTGTGCATACACCTCACGCTTTTGATATTCATTTAAGTCAGGATGTATAAGTATTACCTTAGTTCCATTAATCATACCATAAGAGCCCCTTATTAACTCTATATCGGTATAATCTGGTAAATACCCTAATTTAATCCCCATACTATCTATTAATTCTTTTGGGTATGAAGTATCATAGCAGTATGTAACTCTTCTAACCATTTCTTTTATATAATTTATATTTATGTAAAAACCACCTTATAAACCCTTCTATCCTAACTAGCAAATACATACTAAGGGCAAGAGGGAAACCTACAGAAGCTATGAGAGTTTGGATTTCTGAATTCATCATGAAACACATCCTTTCTGTATATTAGAAAAGCTATGCATAAAGGGGGAGTCCTTAAGCATAGCTTTTGAATTTAATACTATCCTATAACTAAGTCATAAGGAGTAGTATCTGTAACAACAACTTTAGCTTCAACAGCTGCCACTAAATCCATTCCATTTGGAGCAAATATGTTTTTAACAACTATTAAATCCATAACAGCTTTTATTTCAGCTTCTGTTATATCTTCTCTAGGATCATCTACAGATAAAGATATTTTTTTCTCATCCTCATCTTTAAAAGTCATAAGTAATCTTCTAGTAAGTTCCATGTGTAAGTCCTCCTTTCATTAAAATTTAACTTAAATACTTAGGCACCAAGTATTGTATTATCTTGCTTGATTACATCCATTACAGGATATGCTTGAAGGATTGTTTATTTCAATAACAGCCATATAGTTTTACATCCTTTTAAATTTTTTAGAAGTTTGGTTGCTTCTTGATATAAGTATAGGAAATTAAGATTTTAGGAGATATTAAAGTATTTTAGAAAAAAAATTTATAGGAAGTTATTAATGCTATTAGGTATCGTAGACTTCAACCAAAGAAAATTGCATATATTAGGCGTCATAACTTAACAGTAATGATGTTGCAAAAATGAGTAGTAGTTTATAAATATATTCTTAGAGTATAGTATTAATTTACTCCAATTATTACTAAGGTTATAATGTAACTATAGTTCGAAATTGTTATATATTGCGAACAAAAAAGAAAGTCTAAAATAAGACTTTCTTTTCTAATAAGATATAATTTTATTTTGGATAAAACATTAACACAAAGGCTTTAGCTATAGTATCTGTTTCATTGAAATAATAATGAGCTTTATCAGCTACAAAATGTATTACTTCTCCTTCGCTTGCTGTAAATTTTTCCCCATTTAAATTTAAAGTTAATGTCCCTGAAGTTATTAGAGCATATTCCTCAACCCCTTCGTAGTGAGCTGCTTCCTCTGTTTTAGATTGTGAAAGATATTCATTAAAATATATTTCAAGCCTCTTATCCTCATCAAAGTTTATTAAAGGATAGGCAGAATATCCATGTTCTCCAATAGCATTTTCTTCTGCAATTTTATATATTCTCGCTGTATGTGCATTTTCTTCTTTTAAAAAATAATTCAAAGGCATTTTTAAACTATTTGCAATATTCCATAGAATCGTTATAGATGGATTTCTAATTCCTCTTTCAATTTCACTTATCATACTTTTACTTACACCTGCATTAATAGATAGTGTATCTATAGTTAATCCTCTAGTTTTTCTTATCTTTTTTAGATTTTTTCCAATGTTAGTATTGATATCTCTCATAAAGTAATCTCTTCCTTTTAAATTTATTAAAACTTGACAAAAGTATTTTACTGTTTTACAATTCGATATATAGAATAAAAATACGTTATATCGAATTATGATTTATATTTACTTTTATATAATAAACTATAATCATTTTTTTGTAAAAAATAAAAATTAAAAGATAATAATATTATTGTTTTGTTTTCTAAATTAAACTCTCATTCTTTTATTATATATTTTTTCAATAAATTTTCAAATTATAGTTTTAGTATGATATATACAAAAGGAGATGAATTTAGTGCAAAAAATATTATTTGTAACAGATTTATATTATGAGGCAAAGGGTAGGCTTTATTATGAAGAAGATTTATTCCTTACTTCTGAATTAAGAAAAGATTTTAATTTAGTTATCTGCTATCCTAAGGATATGAACAATTTTAATGAAGATTTTGATTTAACTATATTTAGAAATGCAGGACCAGCATCTAATTTTAATGAGGAATATGAATTATTCCGTAAAAAAATAGTATCTAATAATCTTAAAACATATAATTCTTTTAACGGTAAAGGAGATATGAATGGAAAAGACTATTTAATTGAATTAACAAATAAAAATTTTCCTGTTATCAAAACTATTGATAATTTGAGTTCTTTTAACAATCTTCCAGAAGTAGAAACGTATGTTGTAAAGCCAAAAGATGGTGCAGATTCTATTGGTATGGAATTTGTATCGAAGGAAGAACTTTTCAAAACAGTTGATTTAAATGATAAAAATACTTTAATTCAACCATTAATAAATTTTAAATATGAAGTATCATTCTACTTTATTGATAAAGAGTTCCAATATGCGCTTTATGCTCCAGATAAAGCAAAAAGATGGGATCTTAAAGAGTATACTCCAACTAAAGAAGACTTAGAATTTGCTCAAAGTTTTATTGAATGGAATAATTTAAATCATGGAATTCAAAGAGTTGATGCTTGCAGAGATGAACAAGGTAAACTTTTATTAGTGGAGTTAGAAGATTTAAATCCTTATCTTTCACTTCTAGAAATTTCTTCTGAGTTACGTGATAAATTTATTAAAGAATTAAAAGTATCTCTTCAAAAAGTACTTTAAAATATAATCTGTAGTAAACTTACTTCGCAATATTATTAAATTACGAATCAAGACAGCAATAACATTAAAAATTATTACTCTCTTTTTAAGTGTTCAAAAAAACATTCCTTTTACTGTACATATAGGCTAATTGCATATTTAGAGGGAGTTTTTTACTACTTAAGATATGCCCCTTCTAGATTATTTATAAAAAATAAGTTTCTAGGTAGTAAATAATTATTTAAAAGGATATTATCTAGAAATAAAGAATATATATAAGCCATATATTTAAGGTGGGGGAGATGATAATATGATTTTAAAGTTGAAAGATGAGCATAGAAATATAGTCTTAAATTATGTAGCAAAGGAGCCTAGCCTAAATTTATTTATAATAGGTGATATAGAGCAATATGGATTTGATAAAGATTTTCAAGAAGTATGGGGAAATTTTGATGATAAAAATAATTTAAAAGGTATTTTATTAAGGTATACAAATAATTTTATACCGTATATAGAAAATTTAGATGAAGATGTATCTGAATTTAAAGAAATTATAAGCTCATATAAAGGTGAAAAATTTATATCAGGTAAAGATACTATAATAGAGAAATTCAAGGATGTACTAAATAATTATGAAGAAAGAATTACATATTTTTGTGAACTAAGAGATAATAAAAAACTTCTACCATGGGATTATAGTATAAAATTGGCAAAAGAAGAAGATGCAGAGAGAATAGATGATTTATTAAGCACAATAGTAGAATTTTCTGTACAAGATAGTGTTGATACAATAAGAAATAAAATTAAAGATAATAGTAAAATAGCTTATTATATAGAAAATGATAATAAAGAAATGATAACTATATCACAGATAACAGCAGAAAATAGTAAATCTGCTATGGTAGTAGGTGTAGCAACTAGGAAAGAATATAGAGAACAAGGATATATGAGTAAATGCTTATCAAAATTATGTAGTGATTTCATAGAAAGAAATAAGTCTTTATGCCTATTCTATGATAATCCAAAGGCAGGAAAAGTATATCATAAAATAGGATTTAAAGAAGTAGGAATATGGACTATGTTAGTTGAAAAAATATAGTTAGTTTGAAAGTAAGACTCAGGAATTAAAAAATGAAAATATATAGCACCTTTATATGTGCTTTTATAATATAATAAAAAATATTTAGGTGTTATAACTTAACGGTATTGGTATTAGTAAATACTATGTTCTTTTGTTGTGCTACAATTCAATTAAAGGGGGGATTTCTAATGAATATAGTCATAAGGCCTGTAAGGATAGAGGATTCAGAAGATATAAATGAACTTAGAAGAATGAAAGGGGTTATGGAAAATACATTAGCAATGACTAGTGAAAGAGCCTCAAGAACTAAGAAATTTACAGAAAATCTTAGTAATGATGACTATGTACTTGTTGCAGAGGTAGAAGAAGAAAATATAAAAAAGGTAGTAGGATTAGTTGGTTTACATTTAAATACATCTCCACGATTAAGGCATAGTGCTAGTATAGGAATAAGTGTAAATACTCAATATCAAAGCAAGGGAATAGGTAGAAAGTTATTAAATGAAATTTTAGATATAGCAGACAATTGGCTTATGTTGGTAAGAATAGAACTAGGTGTTTATTGTGATAATGAAAAAGCTATAGATTTATATAAGTATCTAGGATTTGAAATAGAAGGCATAAAAAAATATTCATCTATTAGAAATGGTAAATATGTTAACGAATATATTATGGCAAGGTATAATATAAATGAACTTATATAAAAATTTAGTAAATTAAGAACAAAGCCTATAATTTTGATATTCCATAGTTCACAATTTTATTAAATTAAGAATAAAAAAGCAGTAATAATATTAAAGATAATTACTGTTTTTTTGTGTTCAAAAAAGCATCACTATTCACGCACAAAACCTTAAATAGCAATAATGAAGCATTGATAAGTGGGGTCGATATTAGCTAAATTAATAATAGTTTAAGCATACTCAAAAGGATATAGGTAAATTTGTTTCTACACAAATTGATATGCTCCATTAAATTAATAAAATCCAAATATCTTATATGTAAAAGATATCTGGATTTTTATTTTAATTAGATATATCCTCATTTTTTGTTAATGCTACACCATTTTCTATTGAAGGTTTATTATATAAATCATTTTTAAACCCTTGTATGAATCCATTTGGCATTCTGCTTAAGAAAAATACTACCATTATACAAGAAAGTGGCTTATCAACTATATTACTGATAATTCTAGGAATGAATGCTGATGTGAATAGGCTTTGCCCTGTTTGCATCAGAAAACCAACTAAGAAATCAGCTCCACTACCACTTATTCCTCCAAACATTAAAACAGCTATTGGAGTGCCAACAAGTGGACATACAACTGCTAATATAATACCTACTATAATAGCTTCTTTATACCCAAATCCTTTTTTCTTTGCAGTATATCCTACTACAACACCTAATACTATATTAACTAAACCAAAAGGAATATTTGTAGGTCCTGATATAATTCCCAATACAAGGTTAGTACATCCTCCTATTAAAGCTGCTGAAAATGGTCCTAGAACTATAGCTCCTAAAATTGTTCCTACTGTGTCTAAAAACAACAATGGTATATTTAGCATATCTACAAACATACCAAAAGCTATATTTACAACTATACACATAGCGCTAAACGTCAATGCTTTTGTTTTCATAATTTTGCCTCCTATTAAAATTTAATACTAAACTAGATCAATTTATGTAACTAAGGTTCTATAGAAATCAAACTATAATGCCTTAGTATATAAAAAAATTATTGCTATATAATTGTATATCAATGCGAATAATTTAAAAAATAGTAAATATCAATATCTATATGTATAATAATAGACATAATCTATAAACTACAAATTACTTTAAGTTGTATAATTATTTTATAAATTTAAAAAAAAGGATGAAGAATATGAAAAGAGATAAAAATATAGTTGTAGTTTGTCATTGTATATTAAATTGTAACTCAAAGGTAGAGGGTTTGTCTGAGTATAGAGGAGCGCTGGATTTTACTAAAAAATTAGTTGATAGTGGTATAGGTATAATTCAACTTCCTTGCCCCGAAATGATGATTTATGGTATTAAAAGATGGGGACATACTAAGGAACAATTTGATAATTTATTTTATAGAACTCAATGCAAAAATATGTTAGAATCATATGTTATGCAGTTTGATAGTTATATTAAAAGTAAATATAATATAAAAGGTTTAATTGCAATAGATGGAAGTCCTAGTTGTGGTTATAATAAGACATGTTCTTCACGTTCATGGTTTGGAGAGTTAAGTGGCTGTCCAAATTTAATTGATAAAATTCATGACGTTAAATGTATTGATGGTATGGGTATATTTATGGAGGAACTTGTGAATATGCTAAAACAATACAATCTTGATATCCCTATAATTGGCCTTGATGAAAGTAATTTAGAAAAAAGTGTAGATAATATAATTAGAAAACTTGATATATAAATTAATTAGTAATTAATAGATTTATATAAATAATCGATCGGATATCGACCGCTGCATAGATTTGATGGGCGGTCGATTTGTTTTTATGAGGTTAAAGAATCTTTTAATGGTAATTATAAAGAGTTATCAAGAAAATTTGGTATAAGTGAAGTTCAGGTTAGAAATATTATAAATTTTAAAAGTTAGTTAAACTAGATGATTTCTAGTTAGCTCATTGGTTATTCGAAGAGATTGCCCCTCTATATTAGGACAAATATCAAACTTGTATTGTGATAATTATTATTTATAAAGTGTTTAAAAATAACTACAAAGGGGTATATATACGATAAGTAGGCATCCAGAGCATGAAAGTGTGATTAAAGAGAGTATTAGTAATGTGAAGTATGAAATTCAAAGTTTGGTTAAGCTTTTTGATAATAAGCCTACAAGTGAAGGAGAGAAGGTTGTTTTTAAAATATACTCATGATGTGGTGGCTAGTTTGCAAGTAGCACTGTGTAAGTTTGTGAGGGAAACAGATATCGATTACATAGAAGATTTAGAGTAAAGTGTATTATAATGGTATTATTTTTATTAATATTTACAAAATACTGCGATAGGGATAGAGCTTAGGAGGAGAAAAAATGGCATATAAATGGTCTAATGATTTACAAACAGGTAACATGCAAATTGATACAGAACATAAAGAATTGATAAAAGCAATCAATGATTTGTTGGAAGCTTGTAGTGAGGGTAAGGGTAGAGCTGAAATAGAAAAAACAGTAAACTTTTTATCTTCTTATACAAAAACTCATTTTAGACATGAAGAAGTGTTACAAAATAAATACAACTACCCTGATTACAATAATCATAAAAAGTACCATCAAAGTTTTATAGAGGCTGTTGAAAGTATACGTGAAAAACTTTTAGCAAATGGTCCAAGTATTGTTGTAGTTGGTGAAGTTAATTCTAAAGTTGGAAACTGGATAATTAACCATATAAAAAGAGAAGACACTAAGGTGGCAGAACATATAAGAAATAATACTAAATAATTGAAGAAAAATAGATATGATAGAAATATAAATAAAAGAAGCTTCGGATGGAAAGTATGTTTAACCGTATCACAAGTGAGTGATACGGTTTTTTAAGATGTATATGGAGGCTTAATAAAAGTTATTGTAAATAAACATAAAAGAAGCGTGGTTTAACAATATTTAAATTAGAACATAATAATTTACTATCCTCCTTGGGGGGGAGAACGGTGAATCATACCATAAATAACTACGATTTTTTGAATAAATCTAAGATTAAAGGTAAATGTTAAAATTAATTATTTGTTGAATTTTAGGTTATTTTAAAATAATATGTTAATATATATAATTTAGGAAGGATTGGAAGTAAAATGAAAGAATTTAGGGAATATATCAATATTACATTAGAAGAATTAGTATTTGCTTTTTCAAATGTATTAAATTTGGTAGACATAAGGCTGCACGACCATCATAAACAGGTGGCTTATATTGCCTATGAAATAGCAAAAGGATTAAAGTTACCAGAGAAAAAGATTAAAGAAGTAATAATGCTTGGTTTAATCCACGATATTGGAGCATTTAAACAAGAAGAAATAGATAATATAATTAATTTTGAGGATAAAAATGTTGAAGCTCATTCAATTAGTGGCTATTTACTATTAAATACAATAGATTCTCTGAGTTACATGGCAGAAACTATTAGATGGCACCACAGACGCTGGGAATATGGAAAAGGTTTCAAAGGTATTAATACTCAAACTGCAATGATAAGTCAAATTATTTACCTTGCAGACAGAGTATCTGTTTTAATAGATACAATACCACAAAATATTTTATTCAAGTCAGAGGAGATTTTAAATACAATAGAATATGAAAAAGATAGTAAATTCAATCCTGAATTAGTTGATACGTTTAAAAAAATTTCTAATCAACCTTCATTTTGGATAAATATGGTCACTCAATACAAAGAACCTATTTTAAAGAATGTTTTAAATTTTAAAAATTCACAAGTAACTTATGAAGAATTCATGGATTTGAGCAAATTATTTATCTACAGCATAGATTTTAGAAGCAGGTATACGGCAGCCCATTCAATTGGGGTTGCAGCAGTAGCTGAAAGATTATCAAAATTATGTGGCATGTCTGAAAATGATTGTAAGATGATAAAGATAGCAGGGTATTTTCATGATATTGGTAAACTTGTTATACCTGTTGAAATATTAGACAAGCCAAGTAGACTGACAAAAGAAGAGTATAATATTATAAAGCAGCATACATATTATACATATCACATATTAGATAACATTAAAGGAATGGAAAAGATAAGAGATATTGCAGCTTATCACCATGAAACGCTAGATGGAAAGGGTTATCCATTTGGAATAAATAAGCACATGCTTAGTAATGAAAGTAGGTTGATGGCTGTGGCTGATATATTTACAGCATTAACTGAAAAACGACCTTATAGAGAACCTATGAAAAAAGATGAAATTGCCAATATTCTAAGAAATATGGTGAATAAAAACAAAATAGAGAAGGATGTAGTAGAAATAGCTATTGATAATTATGAAGAACTCTATGAACATAATAAGATTAATCAAAGTGAGGCAATAAAAGATTTTTATTCTATTCAAAATAGATTTGGCAGTGACTTAAAGACACTCGATGGATTTGCTGTAACTTCCAGTACATAGGAGGAAGAAATCAAATAGAGATACTTTTTATTTCTATACATTTTTATTTGCCATTTAATGCACCTTTCTATGTAGTATTTACACTTAAAGTACGGATATGTATAATAAACAATATATAAAATATATCTAAAGATTATGATAGATGTGTTTATTACAAGATATAAGAAATTTATTAAAAGCATATACAGACATAAGTGGATGATTTGTTTTTGTAAAGCAGGATGTATATGAATGACATAATAACTGTAATTTTCAACTTATTTATGCTTCCATTTGAGAAATTATCACTACATAAAAGAAGAAAAGATATAATTTCAAAAGTAAAAGGTAATGTATTAGAAGTAGGATCAGGTGGTGGAGTGAATTTTAATTACTACGATAAAGAAAATGTACAGAGTTTAACAGTGATGGATTTGAAATTTAACAAATTTATAAAAAATCATGAGCTAAATAATGAAATTAACATCAACTACCTGTTAGGAAATATAGAAATAATTCCTTTTGAAGATAATACATTTGATAGTGTAGTAGGTACGTTGATATTTTGTTCTGTTGAAAATCAAAAGCTTTAAAAGAGTATTAAAACCAGCAGGTAAGCTATATTTCTTAGAACATGTAATGCCAGAGGCGAAGCATTATAGAAAGATAGCTAATGCTTGTAATGGCTCATGGAAGAAGATAGGAAAATGTAATATAAATAGAGAAACATATAAGCGTATAAGAGAAGCTAATTTTAAAATAGAAGAATTTGAGATGTTTGGAAAGGAGTGTTTTATATTTGTAAAGGGTATAGGTATAAAGCCTAATAACTAATAGACCCTAAAGTGATACAATATTGATTCCTAATAATTCATTTATGGGAAGGGAAATGTGTAGTTAGATAGTTTATGCCAGTGTTCAGAGTATAAGTTCCAATTTGAAAGAATTTAAACTTGAGGATTTTGGATGTTTAGTTATAGATGCTTGTGTCATAATAGGACTAAATACGGGAAAGTTAGATGGAATAGGGGTTTAGATGTGATTAAATGATTTATTAGCCCAATAAATCATTAAAATATTGAGAAAAAAGCGAGGTATATCCATCTCGATTGCCTCACAATCAGGTGACACTCTTTTGAACATAAAAGAATCCCCTAGTAGTATCCAGATTTTATGATTTAATCTGTTAACTTTAAGGGGATTATAACTTATTGTTGTAAAGAATACACGATTTAAAGTAACTTAATCAGCTCTTCTAACTCTTCAGATAAAATTTTTGCAAGCTCAAAATCAGTATCTATTAAAGCCAATGCTATTTTCGTTTCAACTGATTTTTTCTTTTGTTCAATTTCTAAATAGTCTTTATCAAAATGGCTAGCATAAATCATCTTTCTAAATTTTCGCATACTCATTTTTCTAATTGTTTTATCTTCAATCATTAAAACATAATCCATACAGTTAATTATAAAATGGTAATCATGAGAAATCATGAGAATCGCACCAGTATAGCTTTCTATGGCTTTTTCAAGTGCTATTTGTGAATAGGTGTCTAAATGACTTGTCGGCTCATCTAGAAGCAACATATTTGCTTTGCTAGCAGAAACTTTAGCCAATTGAAGTATATTCTTTTCTCCACCAGATAAAGATCCTATCTTTTGATCAATGACATCTTCCTCAAAACCATAGTTTGAAATATATGATCTAACATCTCGATAAGTTTTAAATCCTGCATCGAAGAACTCTTCAAGTATTGTATTAGACTCATTTAGTATTTCTCCTTGCATCTGAGATAAATAAGCCACTTCAACGTCATTATTTATTTCAATGGAATCATGATTATTTTTAAAGATTTCTCTCAATAAAGTCGTTTTTCCGACACCGTTTGTACCAATAAGAGCTACTTTATCAGTAGATTTAATCTCAAAGTTAACATTTTCTAAAAGCATTTCATCAAAGGCAACACTGTAATCATTAACTTTTAAAGCAATAGTTTCTTCGATTTTATTATCAGTAGCTAAATTGATATCAGGTTGCTTAATATCTACAAATGGCGCTTTAATTCTACGTTCTTCTAATCTTTCTTGGATTTTAACTCTAGCTTTTAGAGCTCTCCCATTAGAAGCTTCAGCATTATTAGTTGCGATAAATCTTAGTTTATCGATCAAGATCTCGTTTCTCTCAATTTCTTCATCATCAGCAATAGCGAGTTCTTGTAACTCAATTTTAGTTTGAAGTAATGAGAAGTTATAATCAATATATCTTCCATCAAATTCTTGGAGCTCCATGTTTTCAAGGTGCACAATTTTGTTAAAACAATGATTCAATAGATATCTGTTGTGCGTAATAATTAACATTGTTTCTTTGTGAGAATTAATTAGACTTTTAAGAGAATTCAGGTTTTCAAAGTCTAAAAACACATCTGGTTCATCCATAATCATCAAGTCTGGTTTATTAAGCATTTCCTTAATCACTTGAATAAGTTTGAATTCCCCACCACTAAGTTCAGATATCATTCGATCTTTATGCTTGATTAGGTTTGCAAGATTTAGTTTCTTATTAATGTTGCTTTCGAAATCATCCCCATCAATTGCATCAAATGCGTCTAAAACTTGTTGGTACTTTTCTAGTAAAGTATCAATATCCGAAGATGTTTCCATTTCAGTACAAATAGATGTTATTTCATTTTGTAGCTTAATAAATTCTTCCCCTATATATTCGAAAACTGTAGTTTCTTTTGTTTTGTCTAGTTGTGAAAACTGACTTACATACCCAATTCTACAATTTGGGTCCATCTCTAACTTACCATCGAACATATATCTTTCTGGATCCATAATTATATCTATCAGTGTACTTTTTCCACTACCACTTGTTCCTATAAAAGCGCAATGTTGACCATCTTCTAATGTAAATGAAATCTTATTATATAGATCTTTTTGCGGAAATGAGTAGGACAAGTTATCAACCTTTATCATATTATTACCTCTCTTTATCATTTAAAAAGAGCCTATAAAAATAAGCTCTTCAATATATAATCAATCTCAATTTTGCAATTGATTATATATGCAGTAACGACATTATTTTTGGATTTACTTTTGATAGCATAACACTTTTTACAACTAATTTCAATCCTAAGTTTACCTTAGGAATGACAGCTACTCCAGAGAGAAGTGATAATAACAGTATATTTGATTTATTTTATAATAATGTGGCATTAGAAGTTAGATTACATGAAGCTTTGGAAGAAGAACTTGTTATACCTTTTCATTATTTTAGACTTACTGATATAGATGGTGTAGATTTAAGTGATGTTGATATAGATGATATAGTAGAGCTTACGAAAAGATTAAAGGTAAATGAAAGGGTAGATTTTATTATAGATAAGATGAACTTTTATGGCTATGATGGAGAGCGTAGAAAATGCTTAGGATTTTGTATAAGTATAGATCATGCTAATTACATGGTTGATGAGTTTAATAAAAGAGAAATAAAAAGTGTATGCCTAAGTGGATCAGACTCATCTGCAAAAAGACAAGAAGATGATAATGGCCTTTTAGAGGTTATATTTACTGTAGACATATTTAATTAAGGTGTTGATATACCAGAAATTATAGATTTAAGCATTAAACAAGAAGATAAAGATGTTAATGAAGAAGTAAGTTACAAAATGGAATTAGGAAATAAGCTAGAGGATTTTGTAGCTCGTGAGTTTAGTTTAAAACAAGTAAGAAAGTTAGGAATATAAATGGCATACTTAAAAATGATAAATATCCATTTGCACTAGCTAATATTGATAGAGCTGTTGTTGGTGAAAAAGCATTCTTAGAATGTACGGTCACAAATAGCTATGGTAAGAAGATGTGGCAAAAAGAAGTTCCGATACATTATCAAATACAAGTATTTCACTATATGGCTGTAAGTGGTGCTACTCATTGTTATATAGCAGCATTAATTGGAAATGAAGAACTTATAATTCATAGGTTAGATAAAGGTGAAGAAATTATAGATGAAATTATGAAGTTAGAAGAAATGTTTTGGGACAAGTGTGTGCTAGGTGAAAATATACCTTCGCCAGATGGTAGTTTAGATTATTCAAAAGTTTTACAGAAATTATATAAAGATAGTAAAGAGGAAGATTTTATTTTTTCTAAAGAAGAAAGTTTTTCCAAGTTAATCACATCCTTAATTATATATACGCTGATTATAGATTATTTTCCATAAAATTACAATTGAGGAAGCACAAGCAGATAATGAAACTTTAAACTAAGATATAAATATTAGATTATATAAATTAGTACACTATGGGGAAAAAGAAAAACAAAAAGAAAAAGGAGAGGGAGAAAAAATGCATTGGAGTATGGAAGATGAAAAATTATCAAAAGATGGTATAAACCGCATACGTAAGTTTAAGATTTTATATGAACAAAATGTAGGTTTAATTAATGGTATTGTTGGTGAATGGTTATTTGAGATTTTAGAAACTGTGGATTATGAGTTATTTAAAAAAGCTATAGAAATTGCTACTGATAGAGGTAGATGCAATAAAGGTTATATTAATGGGATACTTAAGCAATGGAATGATAACAACATAAAAAGCATTGATGATTTATGTGCATATGAGATAAGTATTAAAAATAGGGGAGAGAGTGGTTATGGAAAATATAAGAGTGAGCCTACAAAGTCTAAATGTGCCAGAGAACTTGAAGCAGAGGATGGTCAATTTATCAAAAGCCAAGTGAAGAACAACTGGCAGAAGCAAGAGAGTGGATGCATAGATAATGAGTATAGGTGTGTTAAGTGTAGAGACTTAACTTTTATACTAGAGGATGGAGTTGCTACTGTCTGTGAGTGTAGAGCGCTTAGAGAAGCTGAAGACATACTTAAAAAGAGTGGAATAAGTGATGAGTTTAGGAATAAGAGTTTTAATAATTTTAATTATGCTTATGATATTCAAACTATTGATGCTTATAGAAAGGCTAGTGGTTATGTTAAGGAATTTGAAAGTATTAAGAATAGTAGGAATAATTCTATAATGTTTATGGGACAGGTTGGGTCTGGTAAGACTCACCTGAGCCTTGCTATTGCTAATGTGTTGATGGATAGTGGTGTTGGTGTTGTTTATATGCCTTTTGGGGATGTGATTATTAAGGTTAAGCAAAATATCATGGATGATGTTTATTATCATAGGGTGATGAATAGGTATAAGAATGCTAGGGTGCTTTTGATTGATGATTTATTTAAGGGTAGATTGAGTTCAAGTGATATTAATATTGTTTTTGAGATAATTAATCATCGCTATTTTAATAATTTGCCTATTATTGTTAGTACGGAGAAGAGCTTTGATGAGTTAATTGAGATTGATGAAGCTGTAGGTAGTAGAATCGTTGAGATGTGTAAAGGTTATTTGGTGCAGATGAAGGGTAAGAAGTTGAATTACAGGATTTATGGGCAATAAAAAACAGGCTCCGATGCCTGTTTTTAAAGGAATTTAAAATATGAAGTTTAAGAAAAAATATAATTTTGATTAGTTTCAATATAAAGGATTATTTAGATTATATCCTAATACTTGAAAGTTATACATTTATTGCTAAAAAAGCTATGCCTAAAGGGGGAGTCCTTAAGCATAGCTTTTGAATTTAATACTATCCTATAACCAAGTCATAAGCAGTAGTATCTGTAACAACAATCTTAGCTTCAACAGCTGCCACTAAATCCATTCCATTTGGAGCAAAGATATTTTTAGCAACTATTAAATCCATAACAGCTTTTATTTCAGCTTCTGTTATATCTTCTCTAGGATCATCTACAGATAAAGATATTTTTTTCTCATCCTCATCTTTAAAAGTCATGAGTAATCTTTTAGTAAGTTCCATATGTAAGTCATCCTTTCATTAAAATTCAACTTAATGGTCTAGGCACCAAGTATTGTATTATCTTGCTTGATTATATCCATTACAGGATATGTTTGAAGTCCCATTATAGCAGTACCTACATCAAATACATCTTGGGCAAAAGCATCGTATTTTAATGAAGGATAAGATTTACTTCTAGTTTTAGTTTTACCATCTACCATACCTAAATCTAATTTTACTTTTAAGCTTGAAGGATTGTTTATTTCAACAACAGCCATATAGTTTTACATCCTTTGATTTTTTTAGAAGTTTGGTTGCTTCTTGATATAAGTATAGGAAAATAAGATTTTAGGAGATATTAAAGTACTTTAGAAAAATTTTTTATAGGAAGTTTTTAATGATGTTAAGAAATTTAAGCTTTACTTTGAAATTGGTGCATAACATATGAATTAAAGTGATATCAATGTATTGGTAAAATAAGAAAGTGACAAAAACATAAGACGACAACGACAATGTTACCTATTTGGGTATCAGTTCAATTATAGGTAATTTTTTGTACAAAAAAATTAAAAGTGCATATATATAATAAATAGATATTATAAAGGAGAAGATATTATGACTAAAGATTTACCCAAAATAGAGCTACATTGCCATTTAGATGGAAGCGTTAGACCAAGTACAATAATAGATATAGCTAAATGTGAAAACATTGAATTACCTTCATATGAAAAAAAGAAATAAAAAAGCTTCTTCAAGCACCATTAGATAGTGAATCTCTTAATGAATACTTAACAAAGTTCGAATTACCGAATAAAGTGATGCAAAGTAAAGAAAGTTTAGAAAGAATTGCTTTTGAACTATTAGAAGATGCAGCTAAGGAAAATGTAAAATATATAGAAATAAGATTTGCACCACTTCTTCATACACAAAAAGGATTAAGTATTAAAGAGATAATCAAAAGTGTAATATGTGGTATAAAAAAAGCAGAGAGTATGTATGAAATAAAGGGAAATATAATACTAATCTGTCTAAAAAATATGAGTATAGAAGATAACTTATTAGTTGTTAAAGAAGGAAGCATATTCTTAAATAAGGGTGTTGTAGGCATAGATTTAGCAGGACCTGAAGAAGAAGGATTTTCTAGAAAGTTTAAGTCACTAATAGATGAAGCAAGAGAATACGGTTATAGAATTACTATACATGCAGGGGAAGCTGCAAGTGGTGAAAATGTAATTGATGCTATTACTTTATTAAAAGCAGAAAGAATAGGTCATGGTGTAAGAATACAAGGCATGAAAGAAGCTTTAGAATTAGTAAAGTATGAGAATGTTACCCTTGAAATGTGTCCAACTAGTAATATTCAAACTAAAGCTGTAGAAGATTTCTGTAACTATCCCTTGTATGATTTTTATAAAGATGGTATTAAGGTAACTATTAACACAGATAACAGAACTGTATCTAATGTAGATTTAAACCATGAGATAAATTTAATATTTTGTAATTTTAAATTATATAAAAATGATTATAAAAAAATTTACTTATATGCTGTAGATGCTGCATTTACTGATAGAAAAACTAAAAAATGGCTTAGAAGTTTTATTTAGTAAATCTTGGAATGAAAAATACTCATGGTTAGGGATAAAGCTTATAACTACATCTGAAATAAGAATAACATGTGCCATAGATAGTAATGATAAGCAAGTTGTAATAGATAAAACAGCTAGAGAATTTGATTTATAATAAAAATATAGAAAACTTAACATATGACTTAATTTAATTTGAAAATAAAATTAACATTCTTCAATCCCCATTGAATATTAAGAATATAAATATTATCATCCATAAATAATATTTATACTCCCATACTCCCTTTTGAAAAGACTGTAACGGAAACAGTCTTTTTTTATGCTCTAATTAATATAGAGCATAAGATACTTACTATTAATTTAGTAGGTGATTTTTGTGTTAAACAAAACAATTTATTATTTGTTCATGTTTACTTAATAAAATCCCTATATTCATCGATATAGAAAATCACACAACCACAATTAGGACATACAGATGCTTTAGGTTTAGCAGATACGCTATTAAAAATCCCTTTAACATGTTTCTTAATTTTAATTCCATAAAGACCACCTTCAACATTAACACTACAATCATCTATCATTTCAGTCTGACATTGATTACATATTCTTTTCATTTTACTCTCCCCATTCAATGAATTATTTTTGATTTAGATAATAATTATTCATTATATAATATTATACAATATTTATAACAAACTATTAGCATTTTATAGAAAAATCAGATTCTTGTGAAGAATATTCACCAGCAAGATAATTTAGGAAAACAAAGAAGACGTTGTCTATGAATGTTGTGTGATGAAAAAAATGGAGTTCTACTTAAGGCAAAAGCATTGGCTACCCAACCTATTTATAAAACCATCTAGAACATCAATGATGTTTTTTCTTAATTTTAAGTAATAATATTAAACTTAATGTGATATATATGTAATATAAGGATATAAATATATCACATTAACGAGGGGATTTATTTATGAAAGGGGTAAGCAAGTATTCAATTTTATTTGCACTTTTTGGATTTTTAGGTTTTAAAGAATTAAACGGTGACCCACTAGGGCTTTTATATTTTGGGTTCTTTGGCCAACTTTCTCACATTTGGTGGAACAAGCTAGGTAATTGTGAAGATGAACGCTTAATTTATAATAAACATCGAGCAGGTTCCATAGCATTTTCTACAGGCTTTGTCCTAGCAGTTGTAGCAAGTGTATTAATTAGGCTATATACAGTAGATGTACTAACACTTTATAGAATGCAAGTATTAATACTAGCACTTACTTTTGCAATATCTGTGAATTTATGGGCATTTTTAACTTATAAATTTGATCTAGGGAACTAAAAATTATGACAAAATTTACTAGTAATTTAAAAAAATATCGTCAATTTAATGAATTAACTCAAGAAGAATTAGCTAATAAAGTTAATGTTAGAAGAGAAACTATAGCTCGTTTAGAGAATGCAAAATACAATCCTTCACTTGAATTGGCAGTTAGAATTTCAAAGGAATTAAATACTCCGATTGAAGAACTATTTATTTTTGAATTTTAACTAGTTACCAAGTTTAGGTTTATAGTTAGGGGAAATTTTATATGTACGAGTATAAATTTATAGAAGTGCCATTAAAGAAAGGGTTTAAAGTTAAATCTGGTGATACTTTTAAAGAATGTAAAAATATCATTCATGAAGAATCTAAAAATGGATGGAGATTAAAGCAAGTTATCATTCCAGCAAATGAAAATACTGGCTTTTCAACTCCAGGTGTATCAGCTCCGTATTGTTATCAAATTGTGTTTGAAAAAGAAATAAATTAATTAATCTTTAAATAATTTTAGGTGTCATAATTTTACAATATTGGTTTATTTATTTAGATAAGCTATTTCAATATATTAATTAGAGTCATAACTTATTATAAATATTAATTTTCACCAACACAGCTAAAAAACTAAGATTGATTAGTAATTAATAAGTTAATGTTAAAAGAAAATCATGGAGAAAAAGTGCTTTTGACAAATGCAAAGAAATTGAAACTGAGTTGATTTTTCTTGGAGATTATAATATTAGAGGGTGCACTGGGTGTGAAGGATGTAAAGACACATACAAATGCGTAATAATGGATGATATGCAGAAATTATATCCACGTATACTAGAGGCAGATGCTATTATTACAGGTTCATCTACATACTTTTATAATATAACCGCAGATATGAAAGCTTTTATTGAAAGGTTTTATTGTTTTCAAGTCTTTGCAGAAGATGACCGTTCAGTTTGGTCAAGTATCAATGAAGTATTAGGTGGGAAATATGCTGTGGTTATATCTATCTGTGAACAAAATGATGAAAAAGACATGGGATTTACCGCTGAAGCTATGAGCAAACCTCTTGAAGGCTTAGGATATAGAGTAGTAGAGACTGTTAAAATTCTAAAATTGTTTAAAAAGGGAGATGTACTGCAAAATCAAGATGCTTTAGAGGAAGTAAAAAGAGCTGGAAAAAAACTAAAAAAAACGATTAAGCTAAGAAAAGAAACAGAGGAAAAACTTAAATTACATTAATCATAGAAGACACCTTATTACCAAAGGTGTCTTTTCCTTTATAGTTAGTTGGTAAATTTATAACATCTAAATCATCACAGCAAGCAGGATCTAAAATAGTAATAGCTCTAGGTTTTGTAGGATATTTCTTTAAATAACCTTTTCTCTCAAGAGTATTCAAATGAGAATGAACTGTTGATGTAAATCTTAAGCCTACACCAATACATATATCCCTTATACTTGGTGGATACCCTTTGAGTTCAATTTGTTTTTTTATATAATCTAATATTTATAATTGTTTAATGCTTAAATCTTTACTCATCTATAACTCCCCTTAGCACTTATGTATTTTGGTAATATATAGTATAACATAAGAACGGGTGAAATGAAACTAATGTTCTCGATGAATGATGAAATTTCAAGTCATAGTAACGATTGTAAAAAATAATATAGACATATAAAGTAATGTATATTAATGTTAATGCAAACGCATATTCGTAGTGCGAAGGGGAATAATTATGATTTTAAGAAAACTTAACTAAAAAAAGCAAGTGAAACAATTGAAAAAGGTAAGAAAGATAATATAGGTATAGATACTGACTATGATATTTATATAATGATTTCATTTTTAAAAGATTGTAGTAGATTACATAAACTATAAAGAAAATACAATAACTATGAAAATGGAGGCACTCATAATGAGTGTCTTTTATGATACAATTAAAGAAGTATTGAACATTTTAGGGAGAGATTAAATATGGGAAAATACAGTGAAGACTCATTAATTGTTCATGATTATTTCTATTATAACTATGCAAAGAGTTTAATTTACAACTAAAAAATAATCACACAAAAACATGAGTGAAATAAATAGATATGGTATTTTGGAGGGAAATTACATGTACTTAGAGGGCAATATTATATCATTTACAGAACTGGGAGAGAACTATGAAGGAATAATAATTGAAAAAAGAGATGATTCATCATTAATAGTATTTGATATATATGGTAATATAAAAACTATTTATAGAAATGATGTTATTAATACTAATGTAGAAATGAATCTAAATTCAATAAATAATTTACTTAAATATTACAAACATAATTTAGAACAAAAGAAGCAAGAAGAAATGATTAAACAATATCAAATAGAAGTACAAGAAATTAATAAAAGATATTCTGAAAAAATCAGAAAAAATAAAAACAAAATAGAAGAAATAAAAAGTGTAAAAGTAGGACTAATAAATAACTTAGATGTGTATACATATACAAAAATAAATGAAAGATTTGAAGAAATATTAAATCATAAAGAAAAGGGTTATGAAATTTTCACAGATTTCAAACATAGCCTAAAAGAAGTAGTTTTCAATAGACTATATACCTTAGCGGAAGAAGGGACTTTTGACATTGATAAACTAGAATTTATAAACTATTTTAGCGATGGTCAGCCATATACACAACATCCAGAATACTGGAGTAGTGAAGCTAAAAATCAAGCAAAGATGTTTATAAGAAAAATTGACAAGGAATTAGGAATAGATGCAAGTATTTTATATCATACAAAACTAGAAATAGAAGATAGAATAATTTTTGGTGGAGCATTAAAGGATTTGACTTTAGAGAGAAATTATAAGTTTATCCCTAAGAAGCTTAGTAATAAAAAAGAGGAAATAGATGAAGTGATTTTTGAAATTGCAAATTTTGCTAAGGAATATCTATTAGAAAAAGAGGGTACAGATAAGTTTCCCTGGCAAGAAGGATATAAAAATGTGAACGATAATAAGGTATTGATATTTCCTTGGAGAGACAAAGTAAAATAATATAACTGATGCTATTTCAATGGGGATGCTATAACTATATTAGTAGGTGAAAAATAAAGGAAGTTGTTTTCATTTCCTAATCCATCTAAAAGAACAAACAGTCCAGAAGCTTGTGGGCTTAGGCACTTAGCACTAGAAGTAAAGGATATAGAAAAAGCAGTTAAAGAACTAGAAAGTATAGGTATAGAAGTAGAGCCTATAAGAGTAGATGAATTTACATCTAAAAAATTCACATTTTTTAAAGATCCAGATGATTTGACTTTGGAGTTATATCAAGTCTAATCTTCTAATCTTATTAGATATAGTATATTACATTGAATTGAATATTTTGTAGATATCCGAAGTAGGAGCAAAAACCTCTCCTACTTCAGCTAACCTTTGGAACATTAGTGAAAAAGTAGATAATTACTTTTTAGATAAATACAAAGCTTTTATAAAATAACTTAAGAGCAATGATAAATCTAAAAGGGAAGAAGTAGTTAAAGAATTTAATAAAATAAAAGAATATGGAATGATCCGATTTTGTACGTTCCACCAATCTTATTTATATGAAGACTTTGTAGAAGGATTAAGAAGTGATAGTAATGGTGGATTTGCTCCTAAGATAGATACAAAGTGGGAAAAGATTGATAGAAATAGTAACAGGCATGGAGTAAAGAGAGAAGATTTTTATCATATTTATATCTATAATAATTATAGATATAAATATAGTTTAAGCAAGAAGACTCCTGTTCAGAATAGAGAAAGTAACTTAGTAATTAAGTGATTAAAAGGAGTCTTTATTTATTTTTTACAAATTATTACTTTGTTTTAAATTATTGTATTCTTTTTATTATTCAATAGGCATGATAAGTTGTTCTTTATCAAGTAGTTTAAAAGATATTAAAATATATAGCAACATATTTTTATTATCAAAATCTATATTTGTAAATTCCTTGATTCTTTCCAATCTATATAAGAAGGTACTACGATGAATGAATAGAAGCTTAGCAGATTTAACTGCATTAAGATGGTTTTCTAAATAAGTGAGTAGAGTGTGGTAATACTGTGTATTATTTTTTTCATCATAAGTTTTCAAAGTAAGTATTTTCTTTGAACAAACTAAATGAGCGGGAAGGTGACTTGTACAACATTCAAGTAAATAAGAATAGGCTATATCATCAAATCGATAAATCCAGTTAAAAGGACGGTGCTTTATACCAAAATCCACAGCAATATGAGATTGAGTATAATATTGAAGGATCTAACTAAATCCAGTAAAACTATTACTAATACCCGCTTTAAGGTAACAATCACGTAAAAAATAAGTAAGTTTACTAGTTACATCATCAATAGTAGTATTAAATTTTGTAAGATTAACAAAAACTACAATTTCATTATTATATGAGCAAGCAGAGGAGTCTTTAAGTAGTGATTTAATACGGCTACAAATAGAATTTATTGTTAGATTATTAACATCTAATGAACTTAATTTTATATTTATACAAAAGTATGTATGATTAGGTAACCAACCAAACTCAGAAAAGCCTTGCTCAATAAGTCTGTTATCTGATATTTCCTTTGAAAGTATTCCTGAAATAATAGTATCTAAGGTATTGAGTGTATGAGATTTCAGTAGGTTAAGTCTTGAAAATACTAATTTAATATACTGTGAAAAATGTTCTAAAAGAGCAGCATCTTCTTCATGTAATTTAGATAGACTTTCTGCAACGATAATACGATGAGAATACTTTCCGTGGTTAAAGAGATTAATACATAATGAACGTCTACCTGTCACATGGTTAGGAAATATAAAAGGGTCAACTAAATCTTTAGCAGCATTATACTTAGGATCTAATTTGAATAAATTTATATACTCAAAAAAACTATCCGAATCTATTAATTGGGCAACATCAGGAAGTTTATTAACGACATCAGAATAAGCCAACATAGTAAAATCTGCAGATTGTAGGAGAATAGGGTTATTAAATACATCAAAGCTACAGTCTATCATAGATTGTATCGTTCCATCTTCATTAAGAATCTTCTGAAGTGAAGAATCCCATTCATCATAAATATCAAAAATGCTTTGAACTGTGTTAAAAATCTCAAATGGAGAAATATCTTTTTCTAATTCTAATACATTATCAGATGAAAGTTTACCATCTCTTAAAGTAGGTCCAATGCTTATTATAAGTGTGGATTTAGGTATATTATCTAATATGGAACCATGACAAATATAAACTTTATTACTAAGGATATCGTCACCATTATTGTAATATATAGGACGTTCTAAATTCAATTCGTGAGGTACACATCCTTTATAAGTAAAGTAATATAAATTCTGCAATTTTCTAATTAAAATTGCTATACTAATTTTCATAACACACCCCCATAGTACTCTTAGTACATATTGTAGGAAAAAATACTTAAAATATCAATATAGTTGTAGCATTTACTCAGAATATTTTTTCTCTTATAATTATATTAATAAAGAAAATATTTAATATTTTATAACTTTAGGGGGACAAAGAAATGATTATAATAGGAGAAAAGATTAATGGATCCATTCCAGTGGTCGCAAAAGCTATATCAGAAAAAGATACAGAATTTATTAGAAACAGAGCAAGAATACAGGCAGAAGCAAATTCAACATATATAGATGTATGCGCATCTGTTGAAGAAACTATTGAAGTAGAAACTTTAAAATGGTTAATAGACTTAGTTCAAGAAGTTACTGATGTACCAATCTGTATAGATAGCCCAAGTCCACAGGTATGTGTATCTGCAATTCCTTTCTGTAACAAACCAGGTCTAGTAAATTCAGTTTCATTAGAAGGGGATAAAATAGATTTAATATTCCCTGCTATTGCAGATTCAAAGTGGGAATGTATTGCTCTACTTTGTGATGATAAAGGAATTCCTAATTCAGTAGAAAGAAGAATGGAAGTATTTGAGGGAATTATGAAAAAAGCAAAAGAATACAATATAGATCCTTCTCGTATACACATAGATCCACTTGTAGTTACTCTTGGTACTGATGGGGAAGCATTAACTACATTTGTAGAGTGTTGCAGACAAATCAAAGCACAGTATCCAACAATACATATAACTAGTGGATTAAGTAACATTTCATTTGGCCTCCCTGCTAGAAAAAATATAAATCAAACTTTTATGGTATTAGCTATGAATGCTGGTATGGACAGTGCTATTGTTGACCCAACTAACAGAGATATGTTAGGCATGATTTATGCAACAGATGCATTACTAGAAAATGATGAGTTCTGCTTAGAATATATTGGAGCATATAGAGAAGGACTTATAGGACCTCTTGCTAAAGTTAAACAAGTTTAGTACTGTATTTAAAACTTTTAATTAATCAAATGATTACGAGATTTTTATTAAATAATTATAAAAGTCTTTATGATAATTAAAATTAAGAGAGGTATTAATAAATGAAAAAAATTAATAGTAAGATAAAAAGGTTTTGGGGAATAAGTGAAGTTGGTTTCTCCTTTATGAGTACAGCTGAAACCGCATTTTTTATGATTTTTTTAACCGACGTAGCAAGACTTCCTTTAGCAATGTCTGCAGCAATTGCTTCAGTTTCAGGAATAGCTGATGCAGTAACAGCAATGCTTGCAGGTGTCATTATAGACAAAGTAAACTTCAAAAGTGGTAAATACCGTCCATGGTTAATCTACTGTCCTCCAGTTGTAGTTGTGTTCTTTGTTCTTATGTTTACAAAAATAGGTGGAGATACAACAGCTGCTTTAATATGTGGGTCAGGGTATATTATAAGTCATGGTGTATGGAATATATGCTGGACAGCAAATAGAACCTTAGTTGGAGTTCTTACAGATGATGCTGAAGAGAGAGCATTTCTTTCAGCAAGAATATCTTCAGGTTCAAGTACAGGAAAGATTATAGCATCATATTTGGTTCCAGTACTTAGTGTATTTTTCTTAGGTCTTTTCTCTAGTTCAAATAATGAAGTTGTTGGGTATACAATGACCGTATTAGTTGCAGCATTGACTTTCTTTATATGTTATATAATTCACTTTACAATCACAAAAGGATATGATGAGCCTTTAACTGAAGAAGAAAAATCAATTGCTGTATCAAGTGCAAATAGAATTTCCTTTGGTGATATGGTAAGAGGTGTTGCATCAAATCCACAATTAATACTAGTTCTAATATATGATTTCTTAAAATTAATAGCTTACTACACTATAGTAGCATCTATTGCATATTATGCTAAAGTAGTTCTAGGAGCTCCAAATAGCATGTCGTTTATATTAGTAGTATTTAATATAGCAACATTAATAGGTACTTTACTTTCACAAAAAACAGTTAAAAAATTAGGCAGTAAGAATACAAACTTTGTTGGGATGATTGGTTTTATAGTATGTCATGGAATATGCTATATACTACCAACTAGTACATTTACATTTCTAGCTTTATTAGGTTTAGGTCAAATATTCTTTGGAATAGCTTATGGAAATACAACAAGCTTATATTCTACGTGTGGAACATACAGTGAATACAAAACAGGAAAAAATACAAAAGGTATCATAATGTCATTTTGCTCTTTAGCTATAAAAATTTCTATTGCAGTAAGAGGTGTTGTTATAACATCTGTATTAGCCTTTATTAATTATAGTCCAGATCTTGCAATTACAGCATCAACTCAAAATGGAATAAAAACACTATTTTTCTTAGTACCAATAGCTTTCCTTGTAGCATCTTTAATACCATTAATTTGGTTTAAAATTAAAGATAGTGATATTGAAATAATGGAAAGAGAGATTGCACAAAGAGCTAAAAGCTAAAAATATAAATTTATAAATATATTTATTGGAGGTTTCTACCATGGGAAAATATCCTTTTAACAAAGAAAAAGAATTAAGAGACATAGGAACAATACCTGCAATTCCCCCAGTTTATGGCATGCTATCACACCCAACTAGAAAATTTGATACTCCTATAACAGCAAGAGAAAACTTTTTAAGAATATGTAATAATGAAAAACCACTTTGGTTACCAACTATGCTAACTGATTTTAACTTTATTCAACCTATAGTAATGCCAGACGCAAAAGCAAGAATAGAAGGGGGATTTGACTGGTTCGGAATAGAGTGGGAATATGAACCATTAACTAATGCTGCTATGGTAAAGCCAGGGACTAGAAGACTTAGCGATATTACTAATTGGGAAGATGAGTTAGTATTTCCTGATTTAAAAGAAATAGACTGGCAAAAGGATTATGAAGAAAACTACAAGTTAGTGTTAGATAAAAACAGACCAACAATATTTACAATTGTAAATGGGTTATTTGAGCGTACTGCAGATTTAACAAGTTTTGAAGATGCTTTCTGCTATTTACTAGAAGAACCAGAAGCTCTTGAAGCTTTTTATACTAAATTAGCTGATTGGCATATAGAATTAATAAAAATAGCAAAAGAAGTTTATGGTGCGGATATAATCACTTTCCATGATGATATGGGTACTCAAAAAAGTTCTTTCTTCTCTCCAGCAACCTTTGAAGAAGTAATGCTTCCACATTATAAGAAAATAGTTGATGCAACTCATGAAATGGGGCTTTATATAAACTTCCATTCATGTGGGTCAGTTTTAAATCAAATTGAGAATTACTGTAAAGTTGGATTTGATTTCTGGGAAGGTCAAGATGCTTGTAATGATAAATATACAATAATGGATAAATATGGAGATAAACTGGGTCAAATAGGAGCCTTTGCATTAGAGCCGACTTTATCAGATGAGGAGTTTGAAAAAGCTTTAAAAGAAAGAGTTCTTACTTTAGGAGCAAGTGGACGCTATATTATGTGGTTCCGTGAGCCTACTTTAGAGCGTATGGCAAAAGGATATGAAATAATATATTCAACATCACGTGAAATGTTTAGTAAGTAGGAAGTATAGGGTGAATGATAAATCTAATCAAAATAATGTTAAGGGGGATTAATATTATGTCAAAGATACAAGAAATATCAAAAGCTGTTCAAAGTGGTAAATCTAAAATAGTTGGTGGATTAGTTCAAGAAGCACTAGGTCAAGGGTTTAATCCATCAGAAATACTAAATGTTGGTATGATTGATGCTATGAGTATAGTTGGAGAAAAGTTCACGAAAAATGAAATATTCGTACCAGAAATGCTTGTTGCAGCACGTGCTATGAAAAAGGGAGTAGAGGTTCTTAAACCACATCTTGCAGGAGATGGGTCATCATCTGTAGGTAAAATGGTTATAGGGACTGTATCAGGAGATTTACATGATATAGGTAAAAATTTAGTTATTATGATGATGGAAAGTACTGGATTTGAAGTAATAGATCTTGGAGTAGATGTACCAGTTGAAAAGTTTGTAACAGCTGTGAAAAACAATCCAGATATAGTTGTAGTTGGTGTTTCTGCACTACTTACAACTACAATGCCTGCAATGAAAGATACTGTTAAAGCACTTTTAGAATGTGAATGCAGAGACAGAATAAAAGTTATGGTAGGTGGAGCTCCTATAACTCAAGAGTTCGCAAATGAAATAGGTGCAGATGCATATACAGAAGATGCAGCATCTGCAGCACAAGTAGCTAAGTCATTTGCTACATGCGCATCAGCTTAAAAACCTATGATTAACTAAAATAATAAGGAGTATTTGGATTATATATGATTGTATATCTCTAGATACTCCTTATTATATTTTTGAAAATTAATAGCAATAAATTAATGGTTGGGAGTGTATAGTGGTGAGTGAATTTAAAGTATTATTTAAACCTCAAGATATAGAAATAAAAGTAAATCAAGGAATCTCCATATTAGAAGCACAAATTAAAGCAGGCCTTCAACCGGAGGCACCCTGTGGTGGACAGGGTAAATGTGGTAAATGCCTTGTTGAAATAATCAGAGGAAAAACTAGAGAGACTGTAAAAGCCTGCACTACCTATGTAAAAACAGATATGGTAATAGATACAGCTTCTAAATTTAATGGGCATAGCATTTTAACTCAAGGTATTGAGAGAAAAATTGAAGTAGACCCTATTATTAAGACTATTAATGTAAAGGTTGAAAAATGTAAGGTAGGAGATAACAGTTCAGACTGGAAAAGACTAAAAGATGCAGTAGCTACAACCACTAATATTGATGAAAGTTTAATTCCTGTAAATGTTTCAGTGGTATCAAATTTATCACAATTCCTAAATAAAAATAATCATGAAGTAAATGTAGTAATGAGTGAAAATGAGATAATAGATTTGAGATTAATAGAAAAGCCTTGGTATACAGTAGCCTTTGACATCGGGACTACTACTATTGTAGGTTATTTACTAGATGGGAAAACAGGAAAAGAATTATGTGTAGTAAGTATGCTAAACCCTCAATCGCAGTTTGGTACAGATGTAATTATGAGAGCACATTATGCTATAGAACATGGTGTTCATAATTTAAGCAGTTTAATTAGAAAAGCTTTAAATGATTTAATAGAGGAATCCGTTAATAAATCAGGAATAAATAAAAGTGAAATATACCTTATATCTATTGTAGGAAATACTTGTATGCATCATCTACTTTTGGGAATTTCACCACAATCTTTAGTTCATTCTCCTTACAATGCTTCTCTTAGTGAAGGACTAATATTAAATGCAAGAGACTATGATATTACAATAAATAGTAATGGAAAACTTATGGTACTTCCAAATATTGCAGGATTTGTAGGTGCGGATACTGTAGGAGTACTAATAGCAACAGAGTTTCATAAACTAGATGCTCTAACACTAGTCATAGATATTGGCACAAATGGAGAACTAGTTATGGGAAATAAAGATAGAATGATTACCTGTTCGACTGCGGCAGGACCTGCCTTTGAAGGTGCTAAGATACAGTGCGGTATGAGGGGGGCAGAGGGAGCAATAGATCATATAGAATTTAATGAAGATAAGTTAGAATACACTACAATAAAAGGAGCAAAACCAATAGGTATTTGTGGGTCTGGGCTTATAGATATTGTAGCAAATCTTCTTAAGATTGGTTTTATAGATGATAGTGGAAAATTATGCTCATTAAGAGAGCTTGAAGGAAGTAATAAGATAGATGATTACAATCGAATTTTAGAAATAGATTCGATGAAATGCTTTGTTATAGCCTTTGAAAATGAGTCTGGAAATGGAAAGAAAGTATTTTTAAGTCAAAAGGATATTAGAGAGGTACAACTAGCAAAAGGAGCAATATCAGCTGGGATAAATCTTATGGTAGAGAAGCTAAAAATTAAATTAAGTGATATACAGCAGGTCTTTATTGCAGGAGCCTTTGGAAACTATATGTCACCACAAAGTGCATGTGATATAGGATTAATACCAGCGCAGCTAAAAAATAAAATAAAGCCTATAGGGAATGCTGCAGGCCAAGGATCTAAGATTTGTGCCCTTAATAAGTATGAATACAAGACAACTTTAAAAATAGCTAAAGATACAGAGTTTTTAGAACTAGCCACAAATCCTAATTTCCAAGAATACTTTATTGATGAATTAGAATTTCCACAAATTATAGAAAGATAAGGTGAAAAGAATGAAAAATATAGAACATATCAAAAAGAGAGCACTAGAAGTAGGCTTCACTGTATCAGCTAATTTAGACTGTACGACCATAAAGCCAATGAAAGAAGTGAGAGAAATGTGTTCATCAAATAAATGTAATAAGTATGGTAAAAACTGGGCTTGTCCTCCAGGATGTGGAACTCTAGAAGAGTGTACTAAGAATATAAATAATTATAAATATGGTATAATTGTTCAGACTGTAGGGGAACTAGAAGATTCCTTTGACTATGAATCTATGATGGAAATACAAGAAAAGCATAACCAAATGTTTAAGAATATCACAAAAGAACTAAGAGAAGAATATCCTAATTTAACAGCACTTGGAGCAGGTTGTTGCCTTCAATGTGGAGAATGTACATATCCTCATAGTGCATGTAGATTTCCACAGAAAGCTATTTCATCCATGGAAGCTTATGGAATGTTAGTTAGTCAGGTTTGTAGTGATAACAATATACCTTATTATTATGGAACGGGAACACTAGCTTATACTGGATGCTTTCTTATAGAATAAAATTTTTGGATATAGACTTATATTCTTCTAAATTTAAGTTAATTTATGTGTAATTAATTTTTTTTGATTTTATTATATGTTTAGCTTGCCTAAAAATTCATCAAATTTATATACTGATAGAAAAATACCAATGAAATCACTATATAAACCTTTGGAGGAAATCAATTTATTAAGTAAAGATATAGTAAAAAGACAGGCCCCGATGCCTGTCTTTTGAAGAAATTATGAGAAATAAAAAATGCTTTAATGAAGTATCTAAGTATTCAGTGGATATTTATATTATATCCTAATATTTGGAAATTATACACTTATTTGATAATAATTATATTTTTTGATAATTATTTTACTTAGCCGATATAAGTAAAAAGGAAGACCTCCTACTTATTTTCAAATTCTTCTTTAATTGTTTTTAATAAATCTTTATCCATTATTACCTCATATCCACTTAAAGCCATTGCAGCGGCACCTTGAATTATTTTTTCATGGGCCTTTTGGGTAATAGTATTATCTGCAAACTCTTTAGTATGGGCTACTATTCCCTCCTTTATGCCTATATAAGGGTGTATTGCCGGTACCACATGACTTACGTTGCCCATATCTATAGACCCTAAACCTGATCTATTCTCTTCTAAATCATCTACCTTCATATATTTCATGTTATCTTTAAAAATCTTTGATAAGATCTTATTAGTTCTCATATCATCATAACTAATCTCATAATTTCTAATATTTAATTTAGCTCCCGTCATTAAAGAAGCACCTTTAGCTATATTTTTTACCTTTTCTACCACTTCATTTAAATACTTCCTTTCTCTTGATCTTACATAAAATTGAGCTACAGCCCTTTCTGGAACTATATTAGCTGCCACACCACCTTCTTTTATGATTCCATGGATTCTAACATCTGATTTTAAATGTTCCCTTAAAGCATTTATACCATTGAAGGTCATAATAACTCCGTCTAAGGCATTTATTCCTGCCTCTGGTTCAGCTGCAGCATGACTAGCTTTACCTGTAAATTCAAATTCTATAGCATCCATGGCTAATGAAGTTCCACTATCAAAACTCTTTTCCCCTGGATGAACAATCATAGCCACATCTATATCCTCGAATACTCCTGCATCTACCATATGTACCTTTCCACCATCTGTTTCTTCAGCTGGAGTTCCTAATACCACTATCTTCCCTCCTATTTCATCTACAACCTTACTAAGACCAATGCCTGCTCCTACTCCCATAGTACCTATCATATTATGTCCACATCCATGTCCTATATCTGGTAGAGCATCATATTCACATAAAAATCCAATAGTAGGACCATCTTTTTTACTATCATAAACTCCTTTAAATGAGGTTTTTTGATTAGCAATGTTACTTTCCACTGAAAAACTATGTTTTTTTAGAATGTCCATCAATAACTTAGAACTTTTAAATTCCTCATTACCAAGCTCTGGATGATTATACATAAAGTCATTTATATCTACAAGTTCATCCCTTATTTTATTAATCTCACTTACAATAATGTCTTTCATAACACTTCCTCCTTTATGATTTTGTATATATATACATTGTACTCATTTGAAAGTACCCTTACAACTAAAAAAGGACACGGTATTTGTTTGCTTCAATAGAAGTCTAACTTATCACTCATCTTTTCTAATCCTACTAATTCTTTATAGTCTGCAACCTGATGTTTATTTTCTTCTAATTTACTCATTATTTTTTCAATTTCTTCCTCAGTAAAATTTCAGCTACAAGCACTTTTATGACTTCTGCTTCAATAGCTGTTAAGTCCACATACATAGAAGTAAATTTAACTAGCACAATGAGTCATATAAATAAGGATATATTAATCACAAGACTAAATGTGTATTTAAAATATATATTATTTTTACAATTTGTAACGTAAGTTACAGAAGGTTAAAAGATATTAGTATATACTTTAGAATATAGTAATCACACAGGTAAACATGACTGACACAAATATTAGCAAAGATATAAATGAGTTATATTTTATTATAATTTAAATAGAATTTCAAATGGGTATATAAAATAAATATTAATTGGAGGAGTTATTATGGAAAATAAAATGTTTTGTTTTCAATGTCAAGAAACAGCAGGATGTAGCGGGTGTACAAAATTTGGAGTATGTGGTAAGTCACCAGATTTAGCTAGAATGCAAGATTTATTAATATATACAACAAAAGGATTATCAGAGGTTACAACAAGACTTAGATCTGAAGGAAAAGATATAACAGGAGAAGTAAACCATTTAATAACTATAAACTTATTTACCACTATAACAAATGCAAACTTTGATGATGCTATATTCTACTCTAGAGTAAAAGAAACTTTAACTACTAAAGAAGCTTTATTAGCTAAATTAGGCAATAAAGAGAACTTATCAGAAGCAGCATTATGGAATGCAACTTCAAATGCAGAAATGGATGTAAAAGTAGGTCTTTTAAGTAAAATAAAAGATGCTATATTAGGAAGTGGTAAAGAAGAAGTTACTGCTGAAATAGATTCTATATTAGATAAAAAATCAACTAAAGTAGGAGTATTAGCAACTAAAGATGAAGATGTAAGAAGCTTAAGAGAGTTAATAATCTACGGATTAAAAGGTCTGTCTGCATATATGAAACATGCTAATGCTTTAGGATATGATGGTGAAGAAGTAAATGCATTTATGCAATCAGCTTTAGCTAAGACTTTAGATGATAACTTAAGTATAGATGAATTAATAGCATTAACTTTAGAAACTGGAAAAGTTGGAGTAGATGGTATGGCTCTACTTGATAGTGCCAATACAGGAACTTATGGACATCCAGAGATTACTAAGGTTAATATAGGAGTTAGAACAAATCCAGGAATACTTGTATCTGGACATGATTTAAAAGACTTAGAATTATTATTAAAACAAACAGAAGGAACTGGAATTGACGTTTATACTCACTCTGAAATGTTACCAGCTCATTATTATCCAGCATTTAAAAAGTATTCTCACTTTGCAGGAAACTACGGAAATGCTTGGTGGAAGCAAAAAGAAGAATTTGAGAGTTTCAATGGACCAATATTAATGACTACAAACTGTATAGTACCACCAAAAGATAGCTATAAAGATAGATTATACACTACAGGAGCTGCTGGATTTGTAGGAGTTAAACATATAAAAGGTGAAAGTGAAGACAATAAAGATTTCTCAGAATTAATAGAGCAAGCTAAAAAATGTCCATCTCCTACAGAAATAGAAACAGGAGAAATAGTTGGTGGATTTGCACATAATCAAGTATTTGCATTAGCAGATTCAGTTGTAGATGCAGTTAAAACTGGAGCTATAAAGAAATTCTTCGTTATGGCAGGATGCGATGGAAGAGCTAAATCAAGAAATTATTATACAGAATTTGCTGAGGCACTACCAAAAGATACAGTAATTCTTACTGCAGGATGTGCAAAATACAAATACAATAAATTAAATTTAGGCGATATAAACGGAATACCTAGAGTATTAGATGCAGGACAATGTAATGATTCTTATTCATTAGCACTTATAGCATTAAAGCTTAAGGAAGTATTTGAATTACAAGATATAAATGAATTACCAATAGCATTTAATATAGCATGGTATGAGCAAAAAGCTGTAATTGTACTGTTATCATTATTATACTTAGGGGTTAAAAACATACACTTAGGGCCAACACTACCAGCATTTTTATCACCAAATGTAGCTAAAGTATTAGTTGGAAACTTTGGGATAGGCGGAATAACAAATGTTGAAGATGATATAAAGATGTTCTTAGGAGACAGTGCTAATGCATAACAACTAAAATATAGTAGCTGTATAAACTAATTAAATTAGTGATATACAGCTACTTTTATATCCGAATATTAAAAAAGGGGCAAACATGAATAATATAGAGCTATTTAAAAATATAAAAGAAAAAAGTGAAATAGAGCTTAGAAAAATACTTAAGGAACGAAAAATATCTAAAAAAGAAATACTATTTAATGAAAGAGATATAATAGATAAATTATACATTTTGAAAAGTGGAAAAATATCTGTTTTTAAAATGACTGAAAATGGAGACAGAAAAATAATATTCATACTTAAAAATGGTGAAATGATAAATGAGCTAAGCTTTGATAATACAAAACCCACTACAGTTGGTTGTGAAGCCTTTGATAAATCTATAATACTTGAATGTAGGATCAAAGATTTTATTAAAATTATGGAAGAGGATTTTACATTAACTAAAAATGTATTGTTACATATTCAAAACACAAACAGAAGACTTTATAGACAGCTTAAAAACTCAATATCAATACGTATAGACAAAAAGTTAGCAGCAAAGCTTTATAGAATGGGAAAAGAATTTGGTGTTTGTAAAGGTGAATGGACGTTACTAAATGTCAATGTAACAATAACTTATCTAGCAGATATGCTAGGGTGTAAAAGAGAAAGTTTATCAAGGGCTATGAAAATACTACAAGATAAAAAATTAGTAAAAATAGAGAATAAAAAAGTATATATAAAAAGAGATGAGCTTTCTAGCTATTTTAAATCAACTTAAAACAATTTAATAAAAACTAAAATAATTAAGTATCTATATTAGGTACTTTTTTTGAATATTGTGATAAATGTCACAGCTCAGAAGGTGGGTAATGTGTTAATATTTATTTAACAAAGTTTAGGAGGGAGAATATATGAAAATAAAGTTAGATAAATCAAGCTTTAATGAAGGTTTAAATAAGTTAAAATCAGAGTATAAAATATTAGCACCTAAAACTACGCCTTTCAAGGGAACGTTTTCCGATACGGATATAATAAAGTATGAAGAAATAAATAGCATAGAAGAAATAGAATTTAATAAAAAGTCAAACTTTTCAGCAAAGGAAACAATTCTACCAATAACACAAGTATTATTTTACTTTACTGAAAAAGAATATAAAGCTAGTGATATAGAGGACAAAAAACTTTTAGTTTTTCTAAGAGCATGTGATTTAAATGGAGTAAAAAGAATAGATGAAATATATCTTAGAAATGGAATAGAAAGAGACTACTTTTATGAAAGACTAAGAGAAAAAGTTAAATTTGTACTTATAGGATGTAGAGAAAGTTTTAGAAACTGCTTTTGTGTAAGTATGAATTCAAACAAAAGTGATGACTATTCAATGGCACTTAATCTAAGAGACGAAGAAATATACTTAGATATAAAAGATGAAGCATTAAATGTATTTAGTGGCGAGGATACCGATTTCATAGTTGATTTTGTTAAAGAAAACATCATAAATCTGGAAATTCCTAAAAACTTGAATTCAGTAGAATTATCAAAACACCCTATGTGGGATGAATATGATACAAGATGTATAGCTTGTGGTAAATGTAACTTTGTTTGCCCAACATGTACATGTTTTACGATGCAAGATATATACTACAAAGAAAATGAAAACGTTGGAGAAAGAAAAAGAGTATGGGCATCATGTCAAGTAGATGGATATACAGATATGGCTGGAGGTCATGCTTTTAGAAAGAAACAAGGAGAAAGAATGAGATATAAAGTTATGCATAAAATACATGATTTTGATAAAAGGTTTGGATATCAAATGTGTGTAGGTTGTGGAAGATGTGATGATGCATGTCCGCAGTATATATCACTTTCAGAGTGTATAGACAATATTTCAGATACTATATTAGCAAAAGAGGGGGCAAAGTAAATGAATCAATATATACCAGTTGCTGCTAAGATAACAGATATTATTAAGCATACAGATATAGAATGGACATTTAAGGTAAATTGTAATACTAATAATGTTTTGCCAGGGAAGTTTTATGAAATATCAATACCTAAATTTGGAGAAAGTCCTATATCAGTTTCAGGATATGGTAATGATTATGTAGACTTTACTATAAGAAACGTAGGGAAGGTAACTAGGGAATTATTTAACTACAACATAGGAGATAACTTCTTTATCAGAGGGCCTTATGGAAATGGGTTTGATGTAGATTTATACGAGGGAAGAGACGTAGTCGTTGTAGCAGGTGGTAGTGGATTAGCACCTGTTAGAGGGATTGTAGAGCATTTTTATAATAACCAAGATAGATGTAAAAGCTTTAAGTTAATAGTAGGATTTAAATCTCCTAAAGATATATTATTTAAAGATGATTTAAAAAGATGGAATGAAAAGTTAGATATATTAGTTACAGTAGATGGAGCAGATGAAAATTACCAAGGAAATGTTGGATTAGTTACAAAATATATTCCAGAACTTAACATAGAAGATAAAAACAGAATGTCAGCAATAGTTGTAGGACCTCCTATGATGATGAAATTTACAATTGGAGAGTTTTTAAAAAGAGATATAGCTGAAAATAATATATGGGTTTCATATGAAAGAAAGATGTGCTGCGGTGTTGGTAAATGTGGACATTGTAAGATGGATGACACGTATATATGCATAGATGGACCCGTGTTTGATTATTCTTATGCTAAAAATCTTATAGATTAGGAGAATGTTTATTATGATAAGAGATTTAAATACTAAAAAAGTAATGAAAAATGCTTACAGAATAACTAAAAATAAATACGAAACTTCTCTTAGAGTTAGAATTCCAGGTGGATGTGTAGACCCAGAGAGTTTAATGATAGTATCAAAGATTGCTAATGAGTATGGTAATGGTCAAATCCACATAACAACTAGACAAGGCTTTGAAATACTTGGTATAAAAATGGAAGATATGCCCAAGATTAATGAAATAATACAACCTGTCATAGAAAAGATGAATATAAACCAAAGTGAAAAAGGTAAAGGCTATTCTGCAGCAGGAACTAGAAATATATGTGCTTGTATAGGAAACAAAGTCTGTCCAAAGGCTCAATATAATACCACAGAATTTGCAAGAAAAATAGAAAAAGCAGTATTCCCAAATGACTTACATTTTAAGATAGCATTAACAGGATGTCCAAATGACTGTATAAAAGCAAGAACTCACGATTTTGGGATAATAGGTATGACTTTGCCATTATACGAAAAAAATAGATGTATATCTTGTAGTGCTTGTGTTAAAAAGTGTAAGAAATTATCAACTGGTGCACTTAAAATGGAAAATTATAAAATAGTAAGAGACCACGATAAGTGTATAGGATGTGGTGAATGTGTACTTAACTGTCCAACTAGTGCATGGACTAGAGATGATAAGAAATACTACAGACTTGCTATAATGGGTAGAAGTGGTAAGAAAAACCCAAGATTAGCAGAAGATTTCTTAGTATGGGCAGATGAAGAATCTATAACGAAGATAATACTTAATACTTATAAATATGTAAATGAGTATATAGATAAAAATGCACCAGGTGGAAAAGAACATATAGGATATATTGTTGATAGAACTGGATTTATGGAATTTAAGAAATGGGTACTTGAAGATATTGAATTAGATGACATAGTGAAGGTAAGTGAAAATATATATTGGAGTGGAATAAAGTATTAATATAATTTTAGGGGGAAAAACATGCACAATGAAACTTTAGAAAAATTAACTAATGCTGCAAAGAATAAGATAAATCTACTTAATAATAGTAAAGCAAAATACTTGGTATCTTCAGCTTTTGCTGGACTTTACGTAGGTCTTGGAATAACACTAATATTTACAATAGGAGGACTATTAACTGCAGCTAATTCTCCTATGACTAAAATAATGATGGGTGTTTCATTTGCCATAGCATTATCTTTAGTAATTATGACAGGCACTGAACTATTTACAGGTAACAATATGGTAATGGGTGCAGGAGCATTAAACAAAGGGGTAAGTGGTAAAAGTGTCGCAAAGGTTTGGGTGTATAGTTATGTAGGCAATTTAATAGGTTCACTTCTTGTAGCAGGATTTTTTGTAGGCACTGGACTTGTAGATAAAGGACCTGTAATGGAGTTTTTTGCTACTACTTCAATAGCAAAAGCGTCAGCACCATTTATGCACCTTTTCTTTAGAGGTATATTATGTAATATATTAGTTTGTGCAGCGGTATTATGTTCATTTAGAACTAGTGATGATAGCGCTAAGTTGATAATGATATTCTTATGTTTATTCACCTTTATAACTTGTGGATTTGAACATAGTGTGGCTAATATGACTATATTTGGGGTAGTGTTGTTCTCACCAGCTATACAAGGAGCTACTTTAATGGGATCTATATATAACTTATTTGTAGTAACACTTGGTAATATAGTAGGTGGAGCTATAGTTATGGGGATTGGAGTTTATATACTTGGAAGTGAGAAACAAAAAGTTAGCAACAATTTAAGTAATAAATCTATATAATATATAAAAATAGGCTGTCTTAGAATAGAGTTTAACTGTAACAATAAAAACTATTCATAAGATAGCTTTTTTAGTTAGAACAAATAAGGAGACTATACATAATAGTTAGTGCTGTTGCAGCAGGAATGAGTACAGCTGCAAAGTTAAAAAATATTCAACTTGAGAATGTTTCTACATTGAAGAGTATGGATGATGGAATAAAATATATTTATATATGATTGAAAATAATAAACCTATATGAAATTAATAATTAATAGGTTTATATAAAAATATCCAAGAGTGCAAAAGAACGCACACTTGGATTTTTTTTAGTTTGTTACTATATAGATATATTAAAAAATCATCTGTATAAACAGATTTATCATAATTCATACATAATTGTATTTGTTTTTTACGATTCTATTTACCAGTAAATAGAATCGTAAAAAGACAGGTACCGATGCCTGTCTTTTAAAAAAATTATGAAAAATAAAAAATGCTTTAATGAAGTCTATAAGTATTCAGTGGATATTTACATTATATCCTAATATTTAGTAATTATACATTTATCCTCATTTTCTGTTAATGCTACACCATCATCAACTATTGATTTATTTACAAAAGATAACAAAGTTGATGAAATACTATCAGCTAACTAAGGATGATTTACCAGAATCATTAAGAGATGTTGTTGATGTTATAGAATTAAATAGTGGGAAAGAATTAATTAGAATAGCTTGAAAAAGCAGTTCGCAAACAAGTTGTTTAAAGAGGTAACAAAGTATTAATATTATCATAATATATATAGGTGGAGATAAACTCTTATTTAGGATACGCATAGTTAGGATGAACATAAATATTTTTAAAAATTGTATTAAGGTGGGAAATATTATGGAGAATATAATTAAATTGGTGAGTTTTAAATCCGTACAAAATAATAATTACTTATCAATATCTAAAAATCAAAATATAGTAATGGCTAATGATATTAATTTAAATACTTTATTTAATTTGATACAAATTTCGCCTTTTAACGTAGTATTACAATTACAAGATGGATATTATATTACTGTTGATGAGGATAATACTTTAAAAGCTAATGTCCTGGATAAGACTCAAGCTTCTGTTTTTAGATTAAATTTTATTAATAAAAAGGAAGTAAGTTTAAAATGTGATAATGGACATTATATATGTGTTGATGATGATGATGTATTAAGAGCAAATGAATATAGGAGAACTAGCAAATCTAAATTTAAAATTAAACAATTAGTTTCAAAATCTAAAGAACGTCAGTCTGTTACGATTTATGAACATGCTAATTACCAAGGGAAATCTCAAGATTTAAAAGTTGGGAACTATAATATCGACCAATTGACTATTGGAAATGACCAATTAAGTTCTATTAAGGTTCCTAAAGGATTTGTTGTTACGTTATATGCAGATGCTAATTTTAGTGGAAAGACAATGACAGTAACACAAGATACTCCTTATGTAGGTAATGAATTTAATGATATGGCTTCTTCTATTAAAGTAGAACAGATTAGTAGTGATGATAAAGTTGTAAAAATTTATACAGATGCTAATTATCAAGGAAAATCTCAAGATTTAAAAGCTGGTAACTATAATATAAATCAATTGACGATAGGAAATGACCAATTAAGTTCTATTAAAGTGCCTAAAGGATTTGTTGTTACGTTATATGCAGATGCTAATTTTAGTGGAAAGACAATGACATTAACACAAGATACTCCTTATGTAGGTAATGAATTTAATGATATGGCTTCTTCCATTAAAGTAGAACAGATTAGTAGTGATGATAAAGTTGTAAAAATTTATACAGATGCTAATTATCAAGGGAAATCTCAAGATTTAAAAGTTGGTAACTATAATATAAATCAATTGACGATAGGAAATGACAAATTAAGTTCTATTAAAGTGCCTAAAGGATTTGTTGTTACGTTATATGCAGATGCTAATTTTAGTGGAAAAACAATGACTGTAACACAAGATACTCCTTATGTAGGTAATGAATTTAATGATATGGCTTCTTCTATTAAAGTGGAATCTATTAGTAGTGATGATAAAGTTGTGACAATTTACGAAAATGCTAATTATCAAGGCAAATCTCAAGATTTAAAAGTTGGTAGTTATAATTCAAATAGATTGACTATAGGAAATAACAAATTAAGTTCTATTAAAGTACCTAAGGGATTTGTTGTTACTTTATATACAGATGCTAATTTTAAAGGAAAAACAATGACTGTAAGAAAAGATACTCCTTATGTAGGTAATGAATTTAATGATAAAACATCTTCTATTAGAGTAAGATTATCTGATCGTTAAATAAAATATGGTTTAAATAAAAAGAAATGGTGAATTATAGTGATACAAATGAATCTAGAAATATAAAAAATGATATTTTGAGCAACGTATGTGACTGAAATTGAAAACAATGACCGTACTGGAAGCAGGTCGCATTAGACGAAATTTAGAATATCAAGACAAAAAAAGAGAGCCATTAGAATTATTTCTAAGGCTCTTTTCTTATTAGTAGATACATTTTTTATTATATTATATTATATTTCCATCTGTAGATATTATAAATTCATTGTATGAAGCTTTTGTGTTCGAATTTGAGATAGCTTCTTTTACTGCACGAACTAATCCTCCACAGCAAGGAACTGACATTCTTGTAACTGTTATACTGTTTATATCTTTTGTTTTGAATATTTCTGTAAGTTTATCTATATAATATTGGTTGTCATCAAGTTTTGGACAGCCAATAACCGTAATTTTATTTTTCATAAATTCATTGTGAAAGTTTGAGTAAGAATATGCACAACAGTCTGCTGCTATTAATATATCTGCATTATTCCAAAAATCCGCTGCAGGACTTACAAGCTTTAACTGTACAGGCCATTGATTTAATTGAGACTCAGTAGTATTTATTTCTTTAGGAGCTGATCCTTGACATCCGCATCCTGAATTAGTTTTCAATACCTTACTTGCAGATCCAGGGCAGCCAACTGATTGCTTTTCTTGCTTAAGGGCATATCCCTTTCTAGATGAGTCAAATTCTGTAGTTTCTTTTTCTTTTAATTTTATTGCATCAACTGGACATGCTGGTAAACACATTCCAAGTCCGTCACAGTAAGAATCGCTCATTAACTTTGCTTTACCATTTACAACTTGTATAGCTCCTTGGTGACATGCATTTGCACATAATCCACATCCTATACATTTTTCTTGATTTATTTCAATTATTTGTCTTTTCATTTTTAAATCTCCTTTCGATATGTTGTCTTTATATGTACATTATACACTATGTTTTAGGTAAATTAGAGAACGTACGTTACGGAAAATAGAATTTTTTCATCGATAATTTGTCAAATGTAGTGCAGCACTTTAAGCCTACCTATCATATTTTCGAAAAAAGTTACCAAAGTTGATTCAATTACGTATCATTTAGTAATTCTATGTTAACATATAATTACTGTAACAATATACCTTTACACCTATTGTAATTATAGTCTTTAATCTAACAATTATAATAAAAGACTATTTAAAGATAAGACTTCAACATAGTAAAAGCTTTAAATAGTCTATAGATTAATATTATCTAACTGTGCTCATGATACATTGTAAATTATAAATGTTCATTCCCTCGCGCAAAGTTGTTTTTCTTGAGGTCTTTAAATATCGCTTTATTTCGGAATGAGGCGGATAATTTTATCATCATCTATATCAGGATTACCTCTGCCATCCCTATTACTTGTTGTCAGGTAAAGTGATCCATCTTTCCCCTGAATAACTTCACGCAAACGACCATACTCATTTTTCAACCATGATTCTACATTCTTAACTACCGTTCCTTTTCCATTCAATGAGATAGCAAGCAGTTGCTGCCCGCGCAAAGTAGCAATGAGTAATTCTCCTTGCCATGGTCCTTGATTTGCGAAGGTAATACCAGAGGGTGCCCATGTATCTTCTCCGCTGTGTATCAAAGGCTTTTGTATCATAACTTCCGTGGAGTCTTCATTTCCTTGAACTAGAGGCCAGCCATAATTAGCTCCTGGTTGTATTATATTTATCTCATCATGCGCCGACTGTCCATGTTCTGATGCATACAAGACATTTTTTGAATTCCACGCTAAGCCTTGCGGGTTTCGATGACCTAAGCTATAAACAAGGGAATTAATAATTGGATTATCTTTAGGAACCGTGCCGTCTAATTCTATTCTCAGTATTTTTCCGGCTGTACTTGTGGGATCTTGTGCTAATTCAGGATTGCCTGCATCTCCCGTTGTTATATATAATTTCTGATCTGGACCTATCCTTAGCCTTCCTCCATTGTGAATTCGTCCACCAGGGATTTTATCCACAAGAACCTGGTCAATGGATGCATTGTTATTGTTTTCAACCAATCTGACAACACGGTTATAGATTCGATTACCTTCTGCATATGAATGCATAACATACATATAATGGTTTTGCGAATAATTTGGGTCTAGAGCAATACCCATCAAACCGCCTTCTTCCTGACTTACAAAGGGTGCACTAAATGTGATGAGAGGCTGTGGCTGAAGTTTACCATCTTTAATAATTCTAATTGCCCCAGACCTCTCCGTAAAATATAGGTTGCCTTCATCGCTTATCTCTATGGCCCAGGGTACATATAATTTTTCAGCGATAACTTTAATTTCATAAGGAAATTGCCTTGATGTTATTGCCTTTGCTTTGGCAAAAATATTGTAAATTACTTTTTTCATGCTGCTATCCTCCAAATTTAAATGAATGCATACTTTAAGAAAAAGTGACAGCTTAAATCATAAAATTTGTCACTTTTTATCTTTATTATTTATCTAATTACTATATTATTCGTTTACTAGGATAATGGTACCATTTTAATATTTTAAATCTTTAAATAAAGACATATATTAATAAAAAAATTTGAATAAACATATAATGTTAAATAAAAAAATTGGAGGTAGATGCTAATATGTTTAAAAATGTAATTGTAAAAAGACCATCAAAATCTATAGTAAAGGGAATAACCTCAGCACCAGAATTAGGAAAACCAAATTATGAGCTAGCTTTAAAGCAACATGATAATTATATAGAAGCTTTAAAAAGTTGCAAAGTACAGGTTACAACTTTAGATGCAGATGAAAGATTTCCAGATTCATGTTTTATAGAAGATACAGCAGTAGTTACAAAAAACTGTGCTATAATATGTAACCCTGGAGCAGAATCTAGAAATAAGGAAATAGAAGCTGTAAAAAAAGTTATGAAACAATTTTTCAAAGAGGATAAAATAGAATATATAACATACCCAGGTACTATAGAGGGTGGAGATGTTATGATGGTTGGAAATCATTTTTATATAGGAAAATCTCTTAGAACTAATGAAGAAGGGGCAAGACAGTTTATACAAAAATTAGAAAAACATGGGCATACAGGTTCCATAGTAACATTAGAAGAAGTACTACATTTAAAAACGGGATTGGCATATTTAGAAAATAATAATTTATTAGTTGCAGGGGAGTTTATAGAAAAAGAAGAATTTAAAAAATTTAATAAATTGATTATATCAGAACATGAAAGTTATTCAGCTAATTGTATATGGGTAAATGACAAAGTTATTGTTCCATATGGTTATGAAAGAACTAAAAAAGTTATAGAAGATGCAGGTTACGAAGTAGTAGTAGTTGACACTTCAGAATATAGAAAGTTAGATGGCGGATTAAGTTGTTTATCTCTTAGATTTTAGAGTTAATTATAAATCAAAATTACAGGGGGAAATATGGACAGTAGAGCTGTTATAGAAAATATTGTATGGAATTATCTTTGGGGAATGCCTCTAATTATATTACTTCTGGGAACAGGTTTTTATTTGACTATTAAATCAGGATTCTTTCAATTTAGATTTGTAAAGTCTATATCAAAAGAGATACATACACAATTATTCAAAAGAAATGCTTCAAAAGATTCAGGGATGATTTCTTCTTATCAAGCTATGAGTATGGCCATTGGTACTACTATTGGTGTTGGGAATATAGGTGGAGTAGCAACTGCAATAGCTATAGGCGGTCCTGGAGCTATATTTTGGATGTGGATGGCAGGGTTATTTGGAATGATTATAAAAATGAGTGAGATAACCTTAGCGGTTTATTATAGATCTAGAGGACTTGGAGATGATACGTTTGGTGGTCCAACGTATTATATGAAAAAGGGAATTGGATGTAAAAAAGGATTTAAAAAATTTTCTAAGGTTATTATTGGTATATTTTCATTAGGGTTTATAACAGCTATATTTATAAATATACAAACATACACAGTTTCAGAAGCTGTTGCAAATACTCTTGATATGAATATGATGGTTGTAGGGATTTTTTATACATTGGTGTTATATGCAATGATTGCTGGAGGATTAAAATCTATTAGTAAAATAGCATCTTATCTTGTTCCATTAATGTGTATATTTTATATTGGGGCAGGAATGGTTATAATTATAAGTAATATTTCTCAATTGCCAAATGCAATGGGTATGATAGTTTCAAGTGCATTTACAGGAACAGCTGCCTTAGGTGGATTTGCAGGAGCAACTTTTTCAATAGCAATAAAAACAGGAATGTCAAGATCTGTATTTTCAAATGAAGCAGGTTGGGGTTCAGCACCAATGATACATGCAACATCAAAGATAGATCATCCTATTAAACAAGGTATACTTGGAGTATTTGAAGTTTTTGTAGATACGTTGATAATATGTACAATAACAGCCCTAGTAATTATAGTAACAGGTCAATGGAGTTCTGGTTTAGATGGTGCTACTCTTACTTTAAGCGCTTTTGAAGTTGGATTAGGGCCTATTGCTAGAATGATTTTGGCAGGGGCAACGTTTTTATTTGGAATAACTACATCTTCTGGAATATACGTTCAAATAGAAGTTGTATTAAGATATTTATTAGGGGAGAAACCATTAAAAGATAGATTACTAAAATTATACAAGTGGTTCTATCCTATACCTGCATTAGGTTTTGTATATATGTCTGTATATTTAGGATATGATGGTGCTACATTATGGTTATTATCCGATATAACAACTGCTTTACCTATATTTGCTAACATATTAGCACTACTCATATTAACGCCAAAGTTTATAGAACTTTTAAATGATTATAAAGCCAGATATTTAGGCTTAGGTAAAATTAATGTTAATACTAAGTTATTTTATGATGATACAAAATAGAAATTAAATTATATAATAGTAAAAATAGATAATAAAGTCAAAAGACCTCGTGTTTTATGAGGTCTTTTAATTATGAAAAAAAATGAATTCCTAGAAGTCAAAGTAGGTGGAAAATCATTAAATTTATCTACAATTGAAATTGAAATATAAGTGAAGATATTTCTACAAAATATTTTTAGATGAATATAATTAAATCTATTTACATCCTCTTATCTTAAGTCTGAGTTTTTTACTTCATACCGATTATATTTTTTGATAATTCATTAATACTATCAGATGAAATTTGTAGTTTTCCTTCTATTCTAACTAGCAAATACATGCTAAGAGAAATAGGCAATTAAAGTTTTTATGGTAAATTTACCCCACAATTAAAAGAACTATTAGAATTTGAAAGAACTAATATGTTAGAAAGATAAAAAGAAGGAATTGCAATAGCTAAAGAGGAAGTAATATACAGAGGTAGATACATAAATAGAGAACTTAATAAAAGTCAATTGGCTAAAGAATTAAAAAAATATAAGGAGGATTAAGAATAATGAAAACTTTGAAACTAGACAATGACCAAATTAGCTTAATAAAAAGAGCAATAGATAATTACAATGAAGGTATTGAGAACGAATATTTAAGACTTGTAAACACAGTAATTACAGAGGAGCAAAGAAAACTACATACGCAGGAGAGAACGATAATTGATAGCCTAAATGCTAAATTAGATAGAAAGTAAAACAATGTGTATCTCATGTGAGGATATTATAAAATATATAAAGCACTTACTTTTTAGTAGGTGTTTTTTGTGTTCAATACTTCTTATCAACATTAATTTTCATCAACATAGCTAAAAAAATAAGATTTATTTACAATATACGTATCTTTAAAACCTTTAGATATAGCTTCATTATGTAAATATTACTTTCTTATATACTCATATATATTTTTATAGTATATTATTAATAGAGCGTATAAATTAAAGAGGTTTTCTGAAAATTAAAAAAAGAGAAATACCTAGAAATAATATGAGTAAGTATGTAAGGATGTGTTTAAATGAATATGCAAAAGTACGATCCAGATAATCCAAATCTAGTTAATTCTATTGTATGTGCAATAGATATATTAGGTTTTTCCCAAATGATATCAAATTCGTGTAGAGATGGATATGGTAACAAGTTACTTAGAGAAATTAACTATCTTATAAATAAAAATAAACAATGTATTATTCCTAACAAGTATAGTCAAGGTAAGATAAAGATTTTTACTGATAATATGGTTGTTGCCTACCCAATAAAAGATGATGGAGAAGAAGAGTTAGATGAGATACTTCAAAATGTATCAGAATATCAATTTAACTTAGCTTTGGAGGGTCTTTTTGTTAGAGGTGGCGTAAGTGTAGGCGATTTTTATATAAATGAAGATATAGTTTTTGGACCAGCTCTTCTTGATGCTCATCATACAGAAAGTACAATTGCCTGTTATCCTAGAATTATCTTAGATGAAAAAACAGTAATAAGATTACAGAGATATATAAACTATTATGATGTTGCTCCACAAAAAGGTAAAATACTTATTGATAATGATGGTCAATGGTTTTTGAATTATCTAAATACTATATTTAAATATTACACAGAGTGTAATAATGAATATGAATTTGAAAGAGTACAATATGAACTATTACTTAGACATAAAGAAAAGATTGAAGAACTACTATTGATGTATAAAGAAAATATGAGAGTTTGGGATAAATATGTTTGGACTGCAAATTATCATAATTATTTCTGTGATTTACATTTTCCAAATGAGAAAGATTTAAAAATATCTAGAAAAATTTTACTTTCATGGCCTAGACAAATTTCAAATAATGATTTTTAATAATTTTTTATGTGAATTATCTTTATTAATATGTTAGTGACTCTATATAATGTTAAGTCTTGTTAGCTAGAGAAAATAAAGGATTGTTAGTTTATGTATAATATATCAAAGGATTAAGAAAACTATAATAGACTAATTAACAATCAATAGCTAAAATTTAGGAGGCATAAAAATGACAAAAAAACTAGCAAATCCAAATGCTAAATCAGCATTAAATCAAATGAAATTAGAAATAGCAAATGAATTAGGTATTTCTAGTAATAACATGGATGGTGCAAAGCATAGTGCTTATGAAAATGGAGTTTTAGGTGGTAGAGTTGGTGGACTTATGAGTAAAAGGTTAGTTGAAATGGGACAAGAACAATTAATTAAACAATATAATAGTAAAAATAGATGATAGCTATTTCAAAATATGTATTTATAACATAAGTGATGAAAATAAACACAGTCACAATGGAATGGACGATAATATATTTAAATAGATACCACGGGCGTATTTGAACAGCACCCCATTTAGTAGACACAGTAAAAAAGATACTGTAAAATTCTACTAAATGGGGTGCTGTTCATATTAGCTAATGGTATCTATTTTTTATATGTAATTTAATAAAATTACATTTTACAATATTATTTCTATAATAATGATGCCATTAATTAGTATAGAAATTTGAATTAAATTGCAGCTTAAGGAAATATATGGTAAAAATCGGGTTTCAAAACTACTAAAACTTCTGTATAATGTTGACTATATTATGGATATTTATGGATTTTAGAAAAGTATCAAAAGAAAAGGGGGAGTTTTATGAAAAATAAAATAATAATGGGAATAGTTGGATTATCTATATTATTAATGTCAGGGTGTACTTCAACTAAAACAGAAGAGATAAATGTATTAGCGACTACTGATTTACATGGAGAGATACCTTATGATTTATCTTCTTATGTAAAAAATGAGCATAAAAAAGATGAGAATACAACTTTAGTTGATGCAGGGGATTTTTTTGATTCTGGTGATTATGGCACACCAATGAGTGAATACTTTGACCAAATATGGAAAGATATTGAAAATAAGAATGAAAAATATATAGAAGTTCCTATTGCAAAAGAAATGAAAGAAGTGGGGTATGATGCTGTAGTACTTGGAAATCATGAATTTATAGATAAATTCTACTTAGACAACATGGTATCTGACTTTGAAAAACAAGGTATAGATGTATTATCAGCAAATACTTATGAAAAAAATGGGAAAAGTTATGTAAAGCCTTATACAATAAAAAATATTAAAACTTCTGAAGGTAATGTTAAATTAGGAATTTTAGGGCTTACTATAAAAGAAGTAGGAGAACGTAAAGAATGGGTAGGAGATAAATTAGTAGATGCTAAATCTAGAGAATTGAAAGACCAAGCAGGTTTTAATGGTCAATTATATATGAATGATTTAGTAAAAGATGCTGAAAAATGGGTAAATGTAATGAAAAAAGAAGAGAAGCCAGATGTTGTAATAGTTGTTGTACATTCAGGAGAAAAGCCTAAAAAACCAAGAAATCCAGGAAATAGAATACAAGATTTAGCTAAAGAAGTAGATGGTATTGATGCTATAGTAGCAGGACATACTCATAAAGAAATAGAACAACATGATTATAAGAATAAATCTGGTGAAACAGTTATAGTTACTCAGCCAGGGAGTCATGGAGAATGCATTTCTAAAATTAATTTCCAATTAGAGAAAAATAAAGATAAATGGGATGTAATCAACAAATCTAGTGAAATAACTAAATTTGATAAAGATCCACAATTTGATAATATTCAGAAGTTCTGGGATAAATTTATGATGTTAGATAAAAAAACTAAAGAAGTTAGTTTATCAGAATTAGCAGCTTTTGAATGGGACAAGGCATATGCATTTGCACCACACACTCCTGTAGAAGCAATATATGATACTGTAGGATATAAGTGGAGAAGTATCACAGAAACCGAAAATGATGATACTGTACAGATGGTATTTATGAATGGTAAAAAACCTGTTTGTTATTTGTATTGTCATAAAGATAAAATAGGAATAAGTATAAAATTTGATAAGTCAGAGTATAAAGATAATGTTGTAACAATTAATGCTAAAGAAAATGATAAATTTAAGGTTAAAAAAATTGAAAATAATGATATGCAGAATATGACTTATTTAACCCATATAGAAAAATAGCGATTTAGATATTTATAAATTTTAATAAAGTATAAAAGAAAAGGGGGAGTTTTATGAAAAATAAAATAATAATGGGAATAGTTGGATTATCTATATTATCAATGTCAGGGTGCACTTCAACTAAAACAGAAGAGATAAATGTATTAGCGACTACTGATTTACATGGAGAGATACCTTATGATTTATCTTCTTATGTAAAAAATGAGTATAAAAAAGATGAGAATACAACTTTAGTTGATGCAGGAGATTTTTTTTCTTCTGAGTCTTATGGAACAGAGATGGATAAATATTTTGATGAAAGGATTAAGGATTTTGAAAATAATAATAAAAAATATATAGAAGTTCCTATTGCAAAAGAAATGAAAGAAGTTGGATATGATGCTGTAGTACTTGGAAATCATGAATTTATAGCTAATGATAAATTCTACTTAGACAATATGGTATCTGACTTAAAAAAACAAGGTATAGATGTATTATCAGCAAATACTTATGAAAAAAATGGAAAAAGTTATGTAAAGCCTTACACAATAAAAAATATTAAAACTTCTGAAGGTAATGTCAAAGTAGGAATTTTAGGACTTACTATAAAAGAAGTAGGAGAACGTAAAGAATGGGTAGGAGATAAATTAATAGATACTAAATCTAGAGAATTAAAAGACCAATATGGCTATGAGAATAAGTTATATATGAATGATTTAGTAAAAGATGCTGAAAAATGGGTAAATGTAATGAAAAAAGAAGAGAAGCCAGATGTTGTAATAGCTGTTGTACATTCAGGAGAAAAGCCTAAAAAACCAAGAAATCCAGGAAATAGAATACAAGAGTTAGCGGGGGAAGTAGATGGAATTGATGCTATAGTTGCAGGACATACTCATAAAGAAATAGAGCAACATGATTATAAGAACAAGTCTGGTGAAACAGTTATAGTTACTCAGCCAGGGAAACATGGTGAATGTATTTCTAAAATTAATTTTCAATTAGAAAAAAATGATAACAAATGGGATATAATCAGCAAATCTAGTGAAATAACTAAATTTGAAAAGAATCCAGAATTTGACAACCTTCAGAAGTTTTATATTAAAGTTCTAAAGCTAGATAAGAAAACTAAAGAAGTTAGTTTATCAGAAGTAACACCTTTTGACTGGGATAAGGCCTATGCATTTGGGCCATATACTCCTGTAGAAAAAGTATATAAAACTGTAGGATACAAGTGGAGAAGTATTACAGAAACTGAAAATGATCATACGTCACAGATTGTATTTATGAATGGTAATAAGCCTGTTTGTTATTTATATGGCGATATGGAGCAAATGCCAATTGGTATAAAATTTGATAAATCAGAGTATAAAGATAATGTTGTAACAATTAATCCTAAAGACAATGATAAATTTAAGGTTGAAAAAGTTGAAAATGATGATATACCTTATATGACTCATTTAACTCATATAGAAAAATAGTAATCTAGATATCATAAATTTTATATCATACTAATACTTATCAGATTTTTATGGATTTGCAATTTATAAAGCCTTTACATATATATATGTTCTAATTAAGTTTTCACGCTTTCACGATATCGTGACTTTTGAGTTACTTATTTTATTGTAATTTGATTGATTTAGTTAATGTAAATTATTTTTTAGAACATATATAATAAAATTTAAAAATAGATTTATATAGCAAAGCTCCTATAATTTAGGAGCTTTTAAGATAAACTATAATATATAAATAATTGCTAAAAATTAGTGATTAAAGAGAGGGATATACAATTTTAATTAATTGTTATCTTACTTTTTTGTAAGAATTCTTTACTGAAATTTGATATATAATAAACTTATGGAAAAAGGAGGAGAACTATGAAGAAAATCATGATAATAGAAGATGCAGAAGGTATAAGAGAGGAATTAAAGACTTTATTAACTAGATATGGATATAAAGTTGTAGCACCTCAAAAATTTGAAAATATAATAGATGATATACAGCAAGAAAAACCTCATCTAATACTTTTAGATATAAATTTACCAGTATTTGATGGATTTTATATATGTAGAGAAAGCAGAAAAACTTCAAATATACCTATAATAATAGTTACAAGTAGAGATAGTGAAATAGATGAACTTATGAGCATGAACCTAGGAGCTGATGATTTTGTAACAAAACCTTATAATACTCAGATATTACTAGCTAGAATAAGTTCGGTATTAAAAAGAACTTATTCTGATATGGAAAATTCAGATATACTTATTTATAAAGATTTAAAACTTAACTTATCAAAAGGAACTATAGAAGCTTTTGGAAATTCTTTAGAGATAAGTAAAAATGAACTTAAGATTTTAGCTTATCTTATGAAAAACAAGGAAAGTATAGTATCTCGAGATAAGATGATGAATTATATGTGGAACTCAGATGTTTTTGTGGATGATAATACATTATCGGTGAATGTAAATAGACTAAGAAAAAGATTAGAGGAAATAGGATTAACAGACTATATAGAAACGAGAAGAGGGTTAGGGTATATACTAAAATGGGAATAATAAATTATTTAAAAGAAAGGTCTATGTTTTATACAATTAACTTAGTGCTATTTTTAATAGTATCAAGCACTATGCTAGTTATAAAGATAAGTCCAGTAATAATATTTTTAGTTTTCGTTTTATGGTTTTTACCATCGATAGTATATATGATAATTGAGATGATAAAGCATAAAAAATTTTATGATGAATTAATATTTATTAGTGATAATTTAGATAAAAAATATCTATTATCAGAGGTAATTCATGAGCCAAATTTTATAGAGGGAAAAATAACTTATGAAATCCTTAAAACAAGTAATCGTGATATGCAAGAACATGTAAAACACTTTAAAAATATACAAAGTGAATATCAAGAATACATAGAAACTTGGGTACATGAAATTAAAACCCCTATTGCATCATTAATGTTAATAATTGATAATAATGAAGATATAGTACCTATAAGTATGAAAAATGAAGTAAAAAAAGTTGAGGATTATATAGATCAGGTTTTATACTATAGCAAAAGTAATGATGTTAGTAAAGATTATATAGTAAAAAGTTTTGATTTAGAAAATGTAGTAAGAAAAGTAATAAGAAAAAATGCTAGTGATTTTATAAATAAAAAAATTCAATTAGATATAAAAAGCATAAGCAATCAAATTTACAGTGATCAAAAATGGGTTGAGTTTATATTAAATCAAGTTATAAATAATGCTATAAAATACTCAGAAAAAGAAACTGGAAAAATAACTATAGATTCAAGTGTAAATAAAAATAATATAATTCTAAGTATAAAAGATAATGGAATAGGAATTAGCATAAGAGATATAAATAGAATTTTTGAAAAAGGATTTACTGGAGAAAATGGAAGAAAGTTTGGAAAATCAACAGGCATAGGACTTTACTTATGTAAAAAGCTTTGTGATAAATTAGGACTTGGATTGAAT